>JAAEES010000106.1 GCA_013415575.1 Methanomicrobiales archaeon
CAGCTCCGGAAGCGTATCGTCTGGCACCAGCCGGGCAGCATGGACAAGGAAGATGCTGCCGAGGTCATCAGGGTGTTGAACCGGCTGATCATCGCCATTGACAAGGCACTCGGGATCACCGATCCTGATCTGGGGGAATTCCGCTGAATTATCAGCCCTGTAATCAGCATTAAGTGGTTATACGACCAATACTGAGTGTGAGGGTACAGATATTTTCCACGATATCTTTTTTAGCGGAGGGCAGCGATGACCGATACGTATGATGCATCCCACATAACGGTACTGGAAGGGCTGCAGCCGGTACGGGAGCGGCCGGCCATGTACATCGGGAGCACGGATACCCGGGGACTCCACCATTTGGTGTACGAGGTGGTCGACAACTCAATCGATGAAGCGCTAGGGGGGTACTGCACCACCATCTGGCTCACCATCCATGCAGACGGCTCGATCTCCGTGCTCGATAACGGCCGGGGTATCCCGGTGGATGTGATGCCCGGGACCGATCGGAGTGCGCTTGAGACCGTGCTCACCGTGCTCCATGCCGGCGGTAAATTCGACAAGAACAGCTACCAGGTCTCAGGCGGCCTTCACGGGGTTGGCGTCTCGGTGGTAAACGCCCTCTCAACCTGGCTTTCCGCCGTGGTGTACCGGGACGGAAATGTCTACGAGATGCGGTTTGCCAGGGGAGCCGTCACCTCGCCCCCCTCTGTCCGTGAGGAGGCCCTTGCCGAGCTGAAGGAACGGTACCGGCGGTGGTACGGCGAAGAAGCCGGGTATGCCGGATCCGATCGGCGGGAATTCCTCCGGCTCTTCGAGAAGAAACTTTCGGGAACCCGGATCTCCTTCCTGCCGGACGGGAGCATCTTTGAGACCCTTAAGTTCGACTACGATGTTCTCTCCCACCGGATGCGGGAGCTTGCGTTCCTGAATTCCGGGGTCAGGATCAGCATCGCGGACGAGCGGAGCGGCGATACCGAGACCTTCTGCTACGAGGGAGGGATCAGCGAGTATGTCCGGTACCTGAACGAAGGGTCGGTGCCCACCCACCCGGATGTCATCACCGTTTCCAAGAAGGACGCCGAGAACCGCATCGATGTCGAGGTGGCCCTCCAGTACGTCAACTCGTTCTCCGAGCAGGTGTTTGCCTATGTCAACAGCGTGAATACCCGCGAGGGAGGTACGCACCTGGAGGGGTTCCGGAGTGCGATAACCAGGGCCATCAACGCGTCTGCACGGCGGAATAACCTGATCAAGGAGTCAGCTCTCTCCATCAGGGGCGAGGATGTCCGTGAAGGGCTGACCGCGATCGTGAGCATCAAGATGGCAAACCCTCAGTTTGAGGGCCAGACCAAGATGAGGCTCGGCAACAGCATTGTCCGCGGTATTGTCGACTCCCTCGTCTACCAGTCCCTGATCGATTACTTTGAGGAGAACCCGAAAGTACTCTCTGCCATCGTGGAGAAGGTGATCGCTGCGGCTCGGGCACGCGAAGCAGCCCGCAATGCCCGGGAGCTTGCCCGGAGAAAGAGCACGCTCGAGACATCCGGCCTTCCCGGGAAACTTGCAGACTGTTCGGAGCGTTCCCCGGAAAAGAGCGAGATTTACATCGTGGAGGGTGACTCGGCCGGCGGATCGGCCAAGCAGGGACGGGACCGGCGGTTCCAGGCAATTCTCCCGCTCCGGGGCAAGATCCTGAACGTGGAGAAAGCGACTCCGCACAGGATCCTCAAGAATGCAGAGATCCTGGCGCTCATCTCGGCAATCGGTACCGGCGTAGGGGAGCAGTTTGACGCCGAAAAAGCCCGCTACCACCTGGTCATCCTGATGACCGATGCCGATGTCGACGGTGCACATATCAGGACGCTCCTGCTCACTTTCTTCTTCCGGTACATGAAAGAGCTGATCGAGAAGGGCTACGTCTACATCGCCCAGCCGCCGCTCTTCCGGATTGCCAAGGGCAAACAGGAGCGGTATGCCTTCCGCGAGGAGGAGATGCGGCAGATCGTGGCAGAGCTCGGGGAGAAGGGGGTCAGCGTCCAGCGGTACAAGGGTCTTGGAGAGATGAATGCCACCCAGCTCTGGGAGACGACCATGGACCCGGGTCGAAGGGTGCTCAAGCAGGTCACCATCGAGGATGCCGTGTATGCAAACGAGATCTTTGAGAAGCTGATGGGGGAAAACGTCGATGCCAGAAAAGAATTCATAAAGCGGCACGCAAAGGAGGTGACCAACCTTGACGTCTGAAGAGCAGGGCACGGGTGTTCCGGCCGGTTCTGCCTCACGGGTGATCCCCATCACCATCGAGGCCGAGATGAAGTCCTCCTATATCAATTACGCCATGAGCGTGATCATCGGGAGGGCCATCCCTGATGTCCGGGACGGTTTGAAACCGGTTCACCGCCGCTCCCTCTTCGCCATGTGGGAGATGGGCAACACCAGCGACAAGCCCACCAAGAAGAGTGCCCGCGTGGTCGGAGACGTCATGGGAAAATTCCACCCCCACGGCGATGCAGCGATCTATGATACCATCGTCAAGATGGCCCAGCCGTTCTCCTACCGCTACCCGCTCATCGAAGGGCAGGGTAACTTCGGTTCAATCGACGGCGATGCCCCGGCCGCCATGCGATACACTGAGGTCAGGCTGGAATCGATTGCCGAGGAGCTCCTGAAGGATATCGAGAAGGAGACCGTCGCTTTTGTCCCGAACTTTGATGAATCGCTCAATGAACCGACTGTCCTCCCGGCAAAGATCCCGAACCTCCTGGTGAACGGGTCGAGCGGCATCGCCGTGGGGATGGCCACCAACATGCCACCCCACAACCTCGGAGAGGTCTGCGATGCCGTCTGCAGGTGCCTCGAGCAGCCTGAATCTTCGGTTGACGACCTGCTCAAAATCCTCCCCGGCCCCGATTTCCCGACGGGCGGGGTCATCATGGGGAGAGAGGGTATCAGGGCCGCCTACGAGACCGGGCAGGGCAAGGTCCTGGTCCGGGGTGTGGCCGAGATCGAGGAGCACGGTGCCAAGGGTGACCGGATTGTTATCACCGAGATCCCCTTCCAGGTGAACAAGGCCCGCCTCATCGAGCATATAGCCGGGCTGGTGAAAGAGAAGAAGATAGAGGGGATCTCGGATATCAGGGACGAATCAGACAAGGAAGGGCTCCGGGTGGTAATCGACCTCAAGAAGGGTATCATCCCCGGCATCATCCTCAACCAGCTCTACAAGCACACCGCTCTCGAGAGCACGTTTGGGATCATCAACCTCGCTATTGTCGACAACCAGCCCCGGTACCTCCCGCTCCGCGAACTCATCGACCAGTTCGTCCTGCACCGGATCGAGGTCATCCGCCGGAGGAGCGAATTCGACCGGAAAAAGGCCGAAGAACGGGTACACCTCCTGAAAGGCCTCCTCCTCGCGCTCTCCCGGATCGACGAAGTGATCGCCGCAATCCGGGCTTCTGATACGGCAGAGACGGCAAAGAACACCCTTCAAACCCGGTTCGGGCTCGATGAGGTCCAGGCACAGGCCATCCTCCAGATGCAGCTCCGCCGCCTTGCTGCGCTCGAGCAGCAGAAGATCATCGATGAGAAGAACGGGCTTGAGCAGGAGATTGCCCGCCTGAGCGAGCTCCTCTCCGAAGAGCGGAATATCAGGGCAGAGATCCGGAAAGAACTCATCGCCGCAAAGGAGAAATACGGGGATTCCCGGCGCACACAGATCAGCGCATCGGCAATCTCCATCGACAGGGAGGATATGATCGAGGACAAGAAGGTCCTGGTCTCCCTCACCTCGCTCAACTACATCAAGAGGATGGATATCGACACCTACCGGCAGCAGCGGCGGGGAGGAAAGGGAATCATCGGGATGTCCACCAAGGAGGAGGACTACGTCGAGAATATCTTTATCGCCAACACCCATGACTACCTCCTCTGCTTCACCAGCAACGGTCGCGTGTACTGGCTGAAGGTGTACGAGATCCCGGAGAGTTCCCGCACCAGCCGTGGAAAGGCCATCGTGAACCTGCTCAACCTGCGGGACGAGGCTGTCACAGCCGTCATCCCTGTCCGGGAATTCTCTCCCGACCTCTTCCTCCTGTTTGTAACCCGGCTTGGGCAGATCATCAAGATCCCGCTGAAAGAGTTCTCGTTCCCCCGATCGGTGGGGACAAACGCCATCAGACTCCGGGAAGACGACCAGCTGGTCGATGTCATCATGACCGACGGAGACAAAGAGCTCATCCTGACCAGCAGTTTCGGACAGAGTCTCCGGTTCCATGAAAATACCGTACGCACGGTAGGCAGGAATGCCCAGGGTGTCAGGGGTATGAAGATGAGGGGTGGAGATACGGTGGTAGCAATCACCCTCCTCGAAAAGGATCACCTGCTCACCATCTCCGATGCCGGGTTTGGGAAGAGAACCGAGTTCGATGATTTCCGCGGGCATGGCAGGGGGACCATGGGGGTCAGGAACATCCAGCTCGAACGAAACGCGGTGGTCATCGCATCCTGCGCCGTAGCGGATACCGATGAGATCATCGTGATGACCGCATCGGGGATCGTCATCCGGACCGCGGTGAGCGAGATCAGGATCATCGGGCGCGGGACGAAAGGTGTCAGGAT
>JAAEES010000107.1 GCA_013415575.1 Methanomicrobiales archaeon
CTCATTGATGCATTGTTCGGTTTTGTTCTGGCCAAGAATGACCTCACCGGTCTTGATGGCCCTTCTCAAAGATACGTTAAAATCCATTACAATTCTCCTAGGTTCAAAGGTTTCGCGATAAGTTTGACATCCCCGGTTCCGAGCTGGATAGGCTGGCCCACGATGACGTTCTCCGTGACTCCAGACAATTCATCGACCTCGTTGGCAACCGCGGCATCGAGCAGATGGTTCACGGTCACCTCGAAGGCAGCCCTCGAGAGGACACTTTCCTTCTCACCGGCAATCCCATGGCGTCCGATCTGCTTGACCTCCCCTTCCATGCACATCATATCAGCTACCAGCATGATGTGCCGCACATCGACAAGGATGCCCTGTTCAGAGAGGGTGGACAGCGCCTCGTAGATTATGGCATTACGTGCTGCTTCAATCCCGAGAACCTGGGATATTTCGCTGATGTTGTTGGTACGGGTTCTGGTCGTGTCGACGCCCTCGACATCAAACACGTCTTTTAGGTTGGAGCCTTCAGTATAAAGGATATACTCTCCGCTCTCCTTCCGGACCACCACCCGTTCGATGTCATCGATGCCCTGAACGATCACGTTGCGCACATGCTCTGCCAGCTGGAAGAGGTTCTGGTAGCTCTCCCGGTTTTTGGGCATAAAGATGATGGTCGCCATCTTCTCCGTCTTCTCATCGGTTTCAAACTCAAAGTCACGGTAGTGGCGCCGTTCCCGGATTTTCCTGGGTGCGGTTTCGAGGATGGCTGCCGGCTGGATCTTCCGTTTTTCGCATACCGCGGTGTTCAGGTGGACCACGATCTGCATATTTTCCATGTCAATGGTAATGTCCCCGAACTCGTGGAGTGGAGCTGCCTCGATCTGCCAGCTGACCTCCCTGGCCCGGTCACGATCACCCGCGTACTCGGGTTCGAGGTAGATGGTCATCGTGGGTGTGCTCGGCTCCTTGCGGGCATCCATGATCTCGATGAGTCGTGGAAGCCCGAGCGTAACGTTGATTTCCGCCACACCTGCATAGTGGAAGGTCCGCATGGTCATCTGGGTACCGGGCTCCCCGATCGACTGGGCAGCGATGACGCCCACCGCTTCGCAGGGCTCGATCCTCGTATTCTGGTACTCGCTGACGACCCGGTTGAGGATCGCCTCGAACTGGTCGGACGTAATCTCCTTTTCGGAGAGGTACTTTTTCAGCTGCTCCCTGGTCTTGACCGGGAGGTCTGCTGCATCAATCTGCTGCTCGTACTCGGAACGCATTCAGACCTCCTCCTTGAGAATACTCTCGACGATACCTTTCACATCGACAGGATCGCCGAAACTGCTCTTCATGGGATCGGTCCCGTCCTCCCCATACCTGAACTGGATGATCCGTCCTCCCGTGGTCCGGACCGTTCCATCATAGGCCACCTTGAGGTCCTGGAGGGCGTTGATCATCCGCCGCTGGAGATACCCGCTCTGGGAGGTCCTGACCGCCGTGTCCACCAGCCCTTCCCGACCGCCGATGGCGTGGAAGAAGAATTCGGTCGGGTTGAGACCGCCCTTGTAGCTGTGCTGGATGAACCCGTGGGCGTCCGATCCCCGGTCTCCCTTCCGGTAGTGGGGGAGGGTCCGCTCATCGTATCCTCGCATGATCCGCTCTCCACGGACCGACTGCTGACCGACACAGCCTGCCATCTGGGTGAGGTTGAGCATCGATCCCCTGGCACCTGAGACGGCCATCACCACGGCGCTGTTGCCGAGCCCGAGGTGCCGGCCGGCGATCTCACCGGTGCGGTCACGGGCCTTTCCGAGTACCTGCATGATCTGCATCTCGAGCGTCTCTTCCGGGGTCCGGCCGGGCATGGGCTCCAGCTGGCCATCCTCGTAGATCTTGATCCGGCGCTGTACATCGAGGACCGCTGTAGTGAGCACATCATCGATCTGCCCGTACTCGGTTCGGGAGAGGTCCTCGTCATCGATACCGAACGAGAACCCGTCGAACATGATCGAGCGGATGGCGAGGTGGGTGATGTCATCGATGAACGAGGCGGCTCGTTTCATCCCGTACTGGCGGATGATGCGGTGCACGATCTGGCCGTCGAAGGCCCCGATCGCCTTCTTGTCGATGGTCCCCGATTCCAGGTTCCCATCGATGATCCGCACGTAGGCGTCGCGCTCGCAGAGCTCACGTTTGCAGGTCTCGCAGTTCTGGCAGGAACTGGCCTTGAAGACCATGTTGAGTTCCGGGGGCAGCACCATGGAGAAGACCTGCTTGTTACTCCATTTCGGCATTCCGTCCTGGACCAGGCCCGGTTCAGGGAGTACTGTCACATCGATATTCTTCAGGAGGTAGAGGAATTCGCTCTTGGTAAACCAGCGGGTCTGGTTGGTCAGGAGGAAGATTCCGGAGACATGGTCATGGATACCGCCGATGATAGGTCCGCCGAACCTTGGGGAGAGAATGTTCTCCTCCACCGCAACGAGGATGGCCGCTTCAGCACGGGCCTCCTCTGTCTGGGGGATGTGCAGGTTCATCTCGTCCCCATCGAAATCCGCGTTGTAGGGCGGGCAGACCGCCGGATTGAGACGGAAGGTCCGGCCGTCCATGACCCTGACCCTGTGGGCCATGATACTCATCCGGTGAAGGGACGGTTGTCGGTTGAAGAGCACGATGTCCCCGTCCCTGATCTGGCGCTCGACCGTCCAGCTCGGTTCGATCTGTTCGGCAACGGTATCCAGGTTACCTTCTGCGAGTCTGAGTCTCCGCTTGTCCGGCCTGATCACGTAGTTTGCGCCGCAGGGCTGATCAAGGGTGGGCCGTGACGGCCCGTTCAGGACCATCTGGCGGAGTTCCTCGATATTGTACGAGGTGACCTGCACCGGGATGGACATCTCATTTGCGACGGCGAGCGGGATCCCGACCTCGATGACGCTCAGGTTTGGATCAGGTGAGATCACAGTACGGGCTGAGAAGTTGACACGCTTGCCCGAGAGGGAGCCCCTGAACCGCCCGTCCTTGCCCTTGAGACGCTGCGAGAGCGTCTTGAGCGGCCTGCCGCTCCGGTGACGGGCAGGCGGACAGCCTGCCACCTCGTTGTCGAGGTACGTTGTCACGTGGTACTGGAGCAGCTCCCAGAGATCCTCGATGATGAGCTGGGGAGCCCCGGCGTCCTGGTTCTCCTTGAACCGCTGGTTGATACGGATGATATCCACCAGCTTGTGGGTGAGGTCATCCTCGGACCGCTGCCCGTTCTCAAGGATGATCGACGGCCGCATGGTAACCGGAGGGACGGGCAGGACGGTCAGCACCGTCCACTCGGGGCGGGCGACATCGGGATTGATTCCCAGGTGCCGGAGATCTTCGTCCGGTACTTTTTCGAGGCGGGCCCTGATGTCGGCAGGCGTGAGTTTATGCTCGACCTTCCGACCCTCCTCCACCATGATCTCGGAGAAAGTGGTCGGTTTCTCGAAGTTGATCTTGAGCTGCTGTTCGCCGCAATGCGGGCAGAGCCGCTCCTTCTTGATATCCTTTTCCGAGAGGATATCCCCGGTCAGATCATCCTCAGTGCCCACCACTTTCTCGATTTCTTCGGGTGAAAGGAGGAGCCGGCTGCAGCTCCTGCAGGTGGAGCGGAGGAGTTTCCGGATGAGCCGGGTGTAGCCGACATGGATGACCGGTTTTGCGAGCTCGATGTGCCCGAAGTGTCCGGGGCACTCGCTGGCCTTCTGGTCGCAGGTCTTGCACCGAAGCCCCGGGTCGATGACCCCGAGATGGAGGTCCATCAGACCCTGGGGGTAGGGGAACCCGTCGTCATCATAGGTGTCAGCCCAGATGATCTTCCGCACGCTCATGGTACGGATCTCTTTGGGGGAAAGTAATCCGAATTCGATCTTTCCGATACGTTTTGGGCTTGGCATATCGCGTGTCCCTCCTACACCACGTCCTCAAGTTTCATTCTCGGCGCTATTCCCATGCTCTTCATCTCATCGAGGAGGAGCTTGAAAGCGTAGGACATCTCGACAGGGTAGATATCAGTTTCGCTGCCGCACGCGAGACAGCGGGTGCTGTTGGCCTTCCGGTCAAGCATTGCCACCATGCCACAGTGGGCGCAGACATACTCCTGAACCTTGTCAGACTCGTCAAGGAGCCGTTCCTTGAGCGCCATGGCCGCACCATGGCCGATCATCACGTCACGCTCCATTTCACCGAACCGGAGACCTCCCTCACGGGCCCTGCCTTCTGTCGGCTGGCGGGTCAGGACCTGTACCGGACCCCGAGAACGGGCGTGCATCTTGCTCGAGACCATGTGGTAGAGCTTCTGATAGTAGATGACTCCGACGTAGATGTCGGCGGAAAACCGCTTCCCGGTTATCCCGTCGTACATTACTTCACGGCCGGTATGAGAGAAGCCGAGACCCTTGAGCGAGTTCCGGAGTGTCGTCTCCTGGGCGCCCGAAAATGCGGTAGCATTGATCCGGTGGCCTTCCAGCGAGCCGACCTTTCCGCCGATCATCTCCAGCATATGCCCGACGGTCATCCGGCTCGGAATGGCGTGGGGATTGATCACCAGGTCCGGGGTCATCC
>JAAEES010000108.1 GCA_013415575.1 Methanomicrobiales archaeon
GAGAGAAATCCCGTTCCGGCCTGGCCGCGGAACCGCACGATCACCGGGCCATCCGGGATATTTGTCCGGACCGGGAGCCGTTTTCCTCCAATCCTCCGGTCTGTGATGGCCTCTTTTCCCCGGTATGCAGCTTCGAGATCGATCACCCCGGCCCGGGCCCGGGGGAGCAGGAAGGGAAGCGCTTCCAGCTCAGGGACAAAATTCCAGCGCTTGTCGCAGGGGTTGAACGAGAGCCACCCGAACCGGGCCCCATTGGCAATCACCAGGTCGTGCCGGTCGAGCCCGCCGGTCTTGTTGAAGAGGACAATTTCCGGGAGGTCCCCTGTCCCGAACCGTTCTGAGAGGATGGTGGCGAGGATGTTCCGGTCGGTGCCGAGCGCAGGACGGA
Source organism: Methanomicrobiales archaeon (assembly GCA_013415575.1). Classification (GTDB taxonomy): domain Archaea; phylum Halobacteriota; class Methanomicrobia; order Methanomicrobiales; family Methanospirillaceae; genus UBA9949. The sequence continues at coordinate 389 of JAAEES010000108.1, forward strand.
CATCGTAGGGGCGCAGGAGCGGTATCCGCTCTCCTTCCGCCCCGCAGGCACACCCTCGCCCGAGGAGTGGCACATTGCAGATGGGGCACCAGTACAGGACCTTCTTGACGGGCGGCTCTCTCATCGTATCCACACGTTGTACACCGAAGGGGATAACCCTTCACAAGGAAGAACCTCATCCCGGCCGCTCACCGTGGGAGGTCTGAATCCTGCATCAACCTAAATAACAGATCATGGTACAGTAGTTCTCATGAAGTGGGCTCTGATCTCTGTATGGGACAAACGGGGAATCGTTGATCTGGCCCGGGCGCTCGCCGCACACAAGGTCGGGATCCTCTCGTCAGGCGGCACCGGAACCCTGCTCAGGGAGGCCGGCATCGATTTCATCGAAGTCTCGGCTTATACCGGCTCTCCCGAGATGATGAACGGGCGGGTCAAGACCCTCCACCCCAAGGTGCATGGCGGTCTCCTCGGACGACGGGGGATTGATGAACCGGCAATGTCCGAACAGGGTATCCACCCCATCGACCTGCTGGTGGCAAACCTCTACCCCTTCGAGGAGATGTCGGCCACCATTTCCGATCTCGCTGACCTTGTCGAGTACATCGATATCGGCGGCCCGGCCATGATACGGGCGGCTGCCAAAAATTTCCGTGACGTTGCAGTGATCACTGATCCGGCTGAATACGGGCTGGTTTCCCGTGCTCTCGAATCAGGGGGATTCTCTCAGGAGCAGCGCTTCTCACTGGCAAAGAAAGCCTTTGCCCTGACGGCAGCCTATGACGCTGCTATCAGCAACCATTTCCAGACCGTCGGCCAGGATCTCCCGGGTATCCTCACGCTCCAGGTACGGAATGGCAGAAGGCTCCGGTATGGGGAGAATCCGCACCAGAAAGGCGCGGTCTTTGGCGAGACGGGTATAGCGGCAGCGGTGCCGCTCCAGGGAAAGGAAATGTCCTACAACAACTATCTCGACCTCCATGCTGCCGCCGGGCTGGTGCGTGAGTTTGAGGACACTGCCGCGGTCATCGTGAAGCACAACAACCCCTGCGGGGTTGCCGTGGGCGAATATCCCCTCGAAGCCTATGTCCGTGCCCGCGATGTCGATCCCATCTCGGCCTACGGATCGGTCGTCGCCATCAACAGCGAGGTCGGGCTTCCCCTTGCAGAAGAGATCTGCGAAACATTTGTCGAGGTCATCGCAGCACCGTCTTTTACCCCCGATGCCCTCTCGGCCATGAAGAAAAAGGAGAACATGCGGGTCCTGATCCTCCCCGGACCTTCTCCGGGGCCCGAGCTCCGGACCATTGATGGTGGCCTCCTCCTGCAGGAGACTCCTCCCTACCGCGAGCACTGGGAGGTGATCACCGACCGCGATGCCACCCCGGAGGAACTTTCGGCACTCGGCCTCGCCTGGAAGGTCTGCAAGCACGCCAGGAGCAATACCATCATCTTCGCCGACCAGAACCGTACCCTCGGCATCGGGGCCGGGCAGATGAGCAGGGTGGACGCTGCAAAGATCGCCATCGACAAGTCCCTCTTCTCGCTCGTAGGATCGGTGGTCGCATCCGATGCTTTCCTGCCATTCCCTGATACCCTCGAGATCGCCGCCGCTGCCGGCGCCACGGCGCTTATCCAGCCCGGCGGGTCGATCCGGGACGCCGAGGTGATTGCAGCGGCAAATACCCTGAACATGGCCATGATCTTTTCCGGGGTGCGCTACTTCCGGCATTAGGCGTTTTTGAACGCCATTTCACCACGATATCTTTTTTATCCCTTTATCCGAATCTATGAACAGAAACAGGTGATAATAATGGATTTTGGAAAGCTCATCGGCGACTCATTTGAATACACGAAAGATGGTCTTTTGGGAAACCTTGCAACGTGGATCCTGCTGATTGTCCTGGGCCTCCTGCCGGCAATCCCGTTCATCCTTGGGGTCCTATTTCTGATACCTTCATTGATGGCTGGAACGATACCGGACATTACGACGATTGGTGTGGTATTCATCGTTGCTCTCATTGTAGCAATTGCGCTTGGTGCATTCTACATGGGCTATATGGTGAAGATCTTCCGGGGTGAAACACCATTGCCTGCAGTTACCGGTTTTGGCGCGTTATTTACTGACGGTATCAAGTATACCGTTATTCAAATCGTCTATGCAATTCCGGTTCTCATCATTCTTGCAGTGACACTCGGAGCTGCGTTCATGGCTGCGATGTCCGCAGGTCCCACCATTGATGCCCTTCTCCCCCTTATTGGCGGGGTCATACTTGGTATTCTCGTCGCACTTATCGTTGCATTCATTATCGGACTTTTTGCCATCATCGGCGTTGTTCGGTTTGCCCGGACGGGAAGTATCGGTGAAGCATTCAATTTCTCCGCCATCGTAGCCACTATCGGCAAAATAGGCTGGGGTTCTTATATCCTTGCCCTGATCATCGTAATCGCCATTATTGTCATTGTCCAGGTCATTCTGGGCATGATCCCCTACATTGGCGGAATAATCCAGCTCATCATTTCCCCGTTCATCACGATATTTTTCACCCGGTATATCACCCTGCTCTACGAGAGCAGCGAGCAGGCAGCCCCGGTCATGGCCTGAATCCTTTTTTTATCAAAACTGTTAAGTATCCCTCGTCACCAGCTGTACGTGTGGTGGAATTTCCATGACAGATCGTTTTATTCACTAACGGAGTACGTTTTTTCGACACCACCTTACGGGACGGGGAACAGACCCCCGGCGTCTCGCTGAAACCCGACGAAAAACTGGAGATTGCGTCACGTCTTTCCGATATCGGCGTGCACGTCATCGAGGTCGGTTCATCGGCAGCATCCGAAGGGGAACGTGAAGCGCTCAGACTCATCTCCGGGGCCGGTCTCTCTGCAGAGATCTGCACCTATGTCCGGGCCGTTCAGCAGGACATCGATTATGCTGCGGACTTTGGTGCCGATTCGGTGCACCTGGTCATCCCGGTGAGCGACCTCCATATCGAAAAGAAGATGAGAAAAACCCGGGCAGAGGTCTATGCTATGGCCATGTCCGCGGTCAGCTATGCCAGAGATCGGGGCCTGATCGTGGAGCTCTCGGGGGAAGATGCATCACGTGCCGATCCCGCATTCATCCGGGAGGTCTATGCCGGGGGTCTCGGTCACGGAGCTGCCCGGCTCTGCTTCTGCGATACGGTCGGGCTGCTCACCCCCGAACGGGTGGCAGAGATCATCCCCCCGCTCTGCCTTGCCCCGCTCTCCATCCACTGCCATGACGATCTGGGGATGGGGATGGCCAACACCGTATCCGCCCTCAAGGCAGGGGCGACCTGTGCCCACACCACGGTCAACGGCCTCGGTGAGCGGGCCGGCAACGTGGCGTTCGAGGAGCTGGTGATGGCGCTCGAGATCCTGTATGACCACCGGACCGGGATCAGGACCAGGGATCTCTACCCCCTTTCAGTGATGGTGTCACGGCTGACCGGTGTCGACCTCCCGACAAACAAGGCCATCGTGGGAGAGATGGCCTTCACCCACGAGAGCGGGATCCATGCCCACGGGGTGCTCCGTGAACCGAGCACCTACGAGCCGGTGCCGCCGGAGATGATCGGGAGGAAGCGGCGGATCCTGCTCGGCAAGCATTCCGGATCGGCATCCGTTGAGGCAGCGCTGAGCGAGCTGCACTATCACGCGGATCAGGAGCAGCTGAAGGAGATCGTCAGGAGGATCAAGGATCTCGGCGATCGTGGGATGCGGGTCACGGATGCCGACCTGATGGCAGTTGCCGAGGCGGTGATGGCCATAGAATGCAAACCGGTGCTGAAGATGAAGCAGTTCACGGTGGTAAGCGGGAGCAATGTCATTCCCACCGCATCGGTGACCCTGGATGTTCTCGGCGAGGAGATCACCAGTGCATCGACCGGGACCGGGCCGGTGGATGCGGCCATGGAGGCCCTCCGCAAGTCGGTGGCTGCCGTTGCCGACATCGCCCTTGAGGAGTACCACGTGGATGCCATCCACGGCGGAACCGATGCCCTCGTGGACGTGACGGTAAGATTAAGTAAGGACGGAAAGATAATTACCTCTCGAGGCGCCCGCACGGACATCATTATGGCAAGTGTCGAAGCGGTGATCGCCGGAATGAAC
>JAAEES010000109.1 GCA_013415575.1 Methanomicrobiales archaeon
CGGACTGCATGAACCTATCCGGGATAGCTTCGATTGGAATGAAGAAAAACCCTTCATTTCCGGCCAGCAAGCCTTATGGTCTCCCCTTTCAAATGTGGAATTTATGAAAGGACCAATCCTCCAGGTGGCGCTCGACCTGGTTGATCTCAGGAGGGCTCTTGAGATCGCAGGGGAGGCGGCAGAAGGCGGTGCAGACTGGCTGGAGGTGGGGACTCCGCTGATTAAGAGCGAGGGAATGAATGCGATCCGTATGCTCCGCGAGGCATTTCCCCGAAAGACCATCGTTGCTGATATGAAGATTGCCGATACCGGCGCGATCGAGGTGGAAATGGCAGCCAAAGCCGGCGCAAATGTGGTCTGTGTGCTTGCCGATGCCGATGACAGTGTCATCGCAGAAGCGGTCCGGGCGGCAGGGCTCTATGGGGTCAGGATCATGGCCGACCTGATCAATGTCACTGACCCTGTTCCCCGGGCACAGACGCTTGCATCACTGGGCGTCGATATCATCAATGCCCATGTGGGAATCGACCAGCAAATGATCGGAAAAAATTCCCTCGATCTCCTCGCAGCGCTCGCCGGATCGGTACAGGCCCCCATCGCGGTGGCGGGAGGGCTTGATGCAGAGACTGCCGCCCAGGCGGTCCAGCATGGTGCCACGATCATCATTGTCGGGGGCTCCATCGTCCGATCGGCGGACGTGACGGCCTCTACAAAAAAGGTACGGGATGCCATTGATCACCCGGCGGTCCAGCCGGAGAGGAGAGAGAGCCGGGACGAGGCTATACGCAGGATCTTCATGGCCGTCTCCTCACCGAACATATCAGATGCCATGCACCGCAAGGGAGCGATGCATTCGCTCATCTCCATCTCAGGAAAGGTCAAGATGGTTGGGCGGGCCGTGACGGTCCAGACCCTTGCAGGCGACTGGGCTAAACCGGTGGAGGCCATCGATATCGCGGGGGAAGGCGAGGTTCTCGTGATCAATAATGGCCAGGCCATGGATGTGGCACCGTGGGGCGAACTTGCCACCCTGAGCTGTAAGAACCGTGGCATTTCCGGGGTGGTGATCGACGGCGCAGTCCGTGACGTGGACGATATCAGGGAGATGGGCTACCCGGTATTTGCAAGGGCAACAGTCCCGAATGCAGGAGAGCCCAAGGGGTTCGGAGAGATCAATACCGAGATCCGGTGCTGCGGCCAGCGGGTCCGCCCGGGCGACTGGATCGTGGGGGATGAAAGCGGCGTGGTGGTCGTACCAAAGGAGCGTGCATATGAGATTGCCCGCCGGTCGCTGGAGGTGAAGAAAACCGAAGAGCGGATCCGGGAGGAAATCCGACGGGGAAGCACCCTCTCCCATGTAATGGAGCTTTTAAAATGGGAAAAAAAATAAATCAGGAAAACGTGGTGGCCTTCAGCAGCTGGGCACCGTGCTCGCGCAGCCGGTCAACCGCATCCTCCACCATATCTACCCGAAGGATGAGGACGGCGACCTGCCGTCCGCTGTAGGCGTACGCATACTCGATATTGATCCCCGCGTCCCCGAGGATCTTTGCGATCTCGAAGAGCCCCCCCGGTTCATCCCGCATCTTGACGGCAATGACATCGGTGAAGGAGACCATAAACCCCATCTCCGTCAGTTTTTCGTGCGCTTTTTCCGGTTTGTCCACCAGTGCCCGTATCACGCCAAAACCGTCTGCCTCCGCGATACTGAACGCGAAGATGTTGATCTTCTCTTCCTGCATCGCCTTTGCCATGGCAGAGAGCCTGCCGGGGCGATTCTCAGAAAACACCGAGATCTGTTTGATGAGATATTCTTTCCTCTCCATTTACATCACCCTCTTGTCAATTACCCGTTTGGCTTTCCCCTCAAACCGCGGGAGTGACCCTGGTTCCACCATCTCCACGTTCACTGCAACGTTCAGCGAGGATCTGAGCCTGTGAGCCACCTTTTCCTTGATCTTCATAAGGTCTGTGATCTTGTCAGAAAAGGCCTCGCTCCTCACCTCAACGCGTACCAGCATGTCATCCAGTGCGCCCTTGCGGTCAACCACGATCTGGAAATGTTCACTGACCTCCGGAACCGTGAGCAGAGCGGTTTCGATCTGTGAGGGAAAGACATTGATCCCGCGAATGATCAGCATATCGTCCACACGCCCGGTGATACGGCTGATCCTCGGGTGCGTCCGCCCGCACGCACAGGTCTCGGTGGTCATGGTGGTGATATCCCCGGTCCGCCACCTGATCATGGGAAGCGCTTCCTTCTGAAGGATAGTAAAGACCAGCTCCCCTCTTTCCCCGGGTTCGAGTATCTCCCCGGTCTTCGGATCAATGATCTCGATCAGCGCCAGATCGCCCCAGACATGGATGCCCTGCTGCTCATGACATTCACAAAACATCGGCCCCGAGAGTTCGCTCGTGCCGTAGATATCAAAGGCCTTGATCCCGAGGGTCTCCTCGATACGCATGCGCATTTTTTCCGACCATGGTTCTGCGCCAAGGATCCCTGCTTTCAGGAACGTGTCATTCTTGATGGAGATCCCCATTTTCTCGGCCACCTCCCCCATGTGGATAAGGTAGGAGGGGGTGCAGGCGATGGCGGTAACGCGGAGGTCCTGCATCAGCTCGATCTGACGTTCGGTATTTCCCACGCTGGTGGGAACCACGGTGGCGCCAATTCGTTCAGCTCCATAGTGGAGGCCAAGCCCCCCGGTGAAAAGGCCATACCCATAGGAAACCTGGATCACATCTCCTCTCCCGATCCCGAGCGAGCTGAGGGCACGCGCGAGGGATTCGGTCCAGTTATCAACATCCCGCTGAGTGTAGCCGACCACAGTGGGTTTCCCGGTGGTCCCGGATGAGACATGGTACCGTACAAGCTCATCCTGCGGCACGGTGAAGATCCGGTCAGGGTAATTATCCCGGAGGTCGGATTTCATCATGAACGGAAGGCGGGCCACATCCTCCAGGGATTGAATGTCATCAGGATGGACCCCGTGGTCACGCATCCGGTCATGGTAGAAGGGAGAGAAGCTGTAGAGCTGGTATACCAGCGTCTTGAGAAGCTTGTACTGGAGTTTCTGCAGCTCTTCCTGTGGCATCTCTTCGATCTGGGGATTCCAGCACTTCACCATACGCCGGTCCTCCTGTCAACCACCCGTTTTGCCTTCCCCTCAAACCGCGGGAGCGTGCCCGGCTCAACGAGGTTCACACGGGTGCGTAACCCGAGCGTTTCCCGCAGTATGTCTGAGACTTTTTTCTGGACTTTGGCAAGATCCTTCAGTTCACCACTGAAGTACTCCCGGTGGAGTTCCACATCGATTGTCATCTCATCAAGATGCTTGACTCTATCGATATATACCATGAACTGTTCACCCACCTCGGGGAGAGCGAGCAGCACGTGCTCGATCTGAGAAGGAAAGACATTCACTCCCCGTATCACGAGCATATCATCGCTCCTTCCAAGGATCCTTGATATCTTCTGTCCCCTCCCGCATGGACAACCATCCTCAAGAAGCATCGTAATATCCCCAGTACGGAACCGCAGCAGGGGCATGGCCTCCTTGATGAGCGGAGTGACGACCAGCTCGCCCCGCTCTCCAGGACCAAGCCCCTCGCCGGTCTCGGGGTCGATGATCTCAAGGTAATATGCGTCATGCCAGAAGTGGAGTCCGCTGCGTTCCCTGCACTCGAATGACGCACCCGGACCGTACATCTCGCTCATCCCATACGAGTCGTACGCAGTGATACCGAGCCGGCTCTCAAGTTCCCTGCGCATATTGTCTGACCATGGCTCGGCTCCAAAGATGCCCACCCGCAGGGTCTCTAAGCCCGCACCCATATCCTCGGCAACTTCCGCAAGATGCATCGCATAGCTCGGGGTGCTGTTAATGGCAGTGACCCCAAAATCCTCTATCATCTCGATCTGCCTCCGGGTATTACCGGTAGCGCTGGGGAGCACAGTCATGCCGATCAGTTCTGCACCATAGTGAAACCCGAGACCCCCGGTAAAGAGTCCGTACCCAAGGGCGTTCTGGAAGACGTCGTCTTCCCCGAGTCCGATCATGGTGAGATCGCGTGCGATCAACTCTGCCCAGTTCTCGATATCTTTCTGTGTATATCCCACCACCGTGGGTTTTCCGGTGGTTCCTGAAGTGGTGTGGATGCGGACCACTTTGCGCATAGGTACCGCGAAAAACCCGAACGGATAGCCTTCCCTGAGTTCTTTCTTGGTGGTAAACGGGATCCGGGCCATGTCCTCAAGAGTGAAGTTATCCGCGGAAATACCTGCCTCAGAGAGTCTCTTCTGATAAAAAGGGACATTTTCTGCCTGTTTTATTGTCCATTTCAGTCGTTTTTTCTGGAGAACCTCCAGCTCATCGGGAGGCAGGGTCTCCATCGTCCTGTTCCAGTACATTACTACTTAATGTGAAGATGCCCACAGAAAAGACTTGTTCCATGGTGGCATGGCACAGAGTAGCATGTTCTATCTTCTCCCCAGCACGCAGGTCATGCAATGCG
>JAAEES010000110.1 GCA_013415575.1 Methanomicrobiales archaeon
GATAGGTTCGTGGATGCTCGCGATATTGATGCTCCGGGACGGTGCATGGACGGCGTACCGGCAGGAGTATGATTCCAGCAGTTCAGTTGACTCGAAGAAATGTGCTCCATCATCCATCACCTCTACCAGATCGGTGACGTCCGAAAGACGGTCGAGTGCGACATCGAGGGGCTCATGGTGAAGGCAGAAGGATGAGATCCCGAACATACAGGAGACTATCCGGGGAGAACGATAAATTCTGGGATTGGTGCACGCCGTCTGATGGAGGAGGTGAAAAAATATCAGGATTTTTTCATGTGCACATCCATCTGGGGGAACGGGATCTCGATTCCTTCTTCGGCGAACCGCTCGCAGATCCGGGTGTTCACGGCATCCTGGACATCCCAGATCATGGAGAAATCGCTGGTCCAGACCAAAAGCATGAAATTCAGGCTCGAATCGGCAAATTCGAGGAAATAGGCCGAAGGTTCAGGGTCTTTCAGGATATAATCGTACTGTCCGGCCATCTCGTGGGCTATCTCAAGGAGGACAGCTTTTACCCTTTTTACATCGGACCCATACGCAACTCCGACAGGAATTTTTACTTTCAGCCGGGTGTCCGGCATGGCGTAATTGACGATAAAGGAGTCGACGACCTTGGCATTCGGGATGGTGACGATCTGGTTGTCAAGGGTTTTCAGCCGGGTGCTCCGCGGGCCCACATTGATGACATCACCGTAGTACTGGTCGATCTGGATACGGTCATGCAACTTGAAGGGTTTGTCGACGGCAATCATGGCGCCGCCAAAGAAGTTCGAGAGGATATCCTGGGCGGCGAGGGCGACGGCAAGACCGATGATACCGGCACCGGCCAGGAAGGGAGTGATATCGATCTCCAGAATGGAGAGAATGATCAGGAAGGCGACAAACCAGATGATGTACTTGGTGATGATGAGACCGAGCGCGATCATCCGGTCATCGATATCGCTCTCGGTCCGGCCTGCAACACGGGACCCATAGATACTGATGAAGTCGTAGGCAAAACTCGAAACAATCCATGCTCCGAGAATGACATAGACGGCATTGAAGTACTTGCTCTCCACGATCCACTCAAGCCCGGGAGGGAGGATGGCAACCCGGAGTGCGAAGTAGATCGAGATCACCAGCACCGCGATTACCATGGGGGTTCCCAGTGCCGCGATGATGATGTCATCGAGCTTCGATTCGGTGGCCTCGGCTCTTTTCTGGAGCCACCCTACAAAGAAGAAGAGGAGCATCCCGATGACTGCACCGGCAATCACGATCAGGACGGCCAGCAGGTTTCCGGAAAGGCCGAACAGCTCCATAGGGACCGTTGGCGTGACATTAACAACAGTCTCGAAGCTCATATGACTACTATTATGTCCGTCAGATGGTAAATAGCTAGCCAGAAATGGCCCTCGGAAAAGAGATCGCTGAAAAACTGCATGGCATGGTCGACCGCGACATGACCTTTATGCACATCTGCGGAACACACGAAGCTGCAATCGCCCGCCATGGGATCCGCAGTCTTCTCCCGGAACGCCTGAAAATCGTGATGGGTCCGGGCTGCCCTGTCTGCATCACCCCGCAGGGTGAGATCGATGCCGCTCTCGACCTCGTGGAACAGGGCTGTATTGTTGCAACGTATGGGGATCTCCTCAGGGTCCCCGGCAGCAAAGGATCCCTTGAGTCAAGTGGCGGAGATGTCAGGGTTGTCCAGGGTGTGCATAAAGCCGTTGAAATGGCCGAGAATACCGACAGGCAGGTGGTCTTTATTTCTGTTGGTTTCGAAACCACAGCGCCGACTGTGGCAGCTGCTATCCTTTCCCGCCCTCCCGAAAATTTCAGTATCCTGTCGTGTCACCGTATCGTCCCCCCGGCAATGAAGTGGCTGCTCGAGCAGGGAGAGGCGAACCTCCACGGGTTCATGCTCCCCGGCCATGTCTGCACGGTCATGGGCTACAGCGAGTACGAGCAGTTCCCGGTACCACAGGTTGTCGCCGGATTTGAACCGGAGGACATCCTGCTCGGCCTGCTCATGCTGGTCACGCAGGTGAGGGAAGGTTCACACCGGATCGATAATGCCTATCCGCGTGCAGTCTGCCGTGAGGGGAACCTGAAGGCGAAACAGATTATGTACGAGGTCTTTGAGCCGTGTGATGTGGAGTGGCGGGGTTTTCCGGTCATTCCCGGGTCAGGGCTCCGACTCAAACCCGAATATGAGCGGTATGACGCGAAGAAGAAGTTCGGTATCGAATTCAAACATGTCGAGAAGCACTCCGCCTGTATCTGCGATAAGGTGCTCCGGGGGATAGCGCAACCCTCCGACTGCAAACTCTTTGACCGGGTGTGCACCCCGAGAAACCCGGTCGGGCCCTGTATGGTTAGCCACGAAGGAGCCTGCAAGATCTGGCACACCTACCAGGTTAAGAGAGTATAACCAGCCGTTCACCGGCACGTGGTGAACCTCTCTCCATGGTATTCTTCATACAGTCTGTCCTTAGAGAGATCCCATCAGGAATCCCCTTCTTTTATGAGATGCCGACTACGGCTTTATGAAGGATATCCACAGTGGCACGGAGTGCCCTGCCGGCATCCCTGATATGATGGTATATTTCGCGCTTCCGGAGCGCGGTCATCGGATCCCCTGTCGAGAAAAGATCCTGCATTCCTGCAATGTAATCCGCCTCGATAGTACGCATGGCCTTCCGGGCTTTACGGATAGCCTGTTCAACCTGTTTCTGGTCCTTGCTCATAATCCTGACCGCAGCGGACACCTGTTCTGTGCCATAAAGAAGCCCCCCGACCATCTTCCGGATATGGTCATCGGGTTCCACGCCGAATGCAAACATCTCGGTTGCCGTTTCGCGGGAGAAGTTCAGGATGTAATCCATCTGGCGGGAAAGGCTGTAGATGTCCTGACGATCGAACGGTGTTGAAAATGCTTCGAGAAGTTTTTCCTCAAGCTGATACCGCATCTCATCTACTTCGGTTTCGATCTGCCCCAGGATGACCGGTTCGGTCAGCGGAGTTTTGTCCAGCCAGCCGGCGAAGACCTTGACCCCGGCCAGCGTCCGTTCTGCCTGGTGGGCAAGCATGTCTTCAAAGTCATACTCCCTGGGAAAGATGGCATCAAACAGCCCCCGCCGTTTCTTTCTCCGCGGGTTCATCTCGACATTGCTCATGGGTTCCATCAGCCTCCGGCAGGAAATGTTATCATCAGATAGATGATCCCGGAGATAATCATGGTGACGGGGATAGTGATCAGAAAAGCCGCCACGATCTCCTTTCCCACAGACCACCGGACTTTGCGGGGGTTTTCAGCACTGCCGACCCCGATGATAGACAGGGAAATGATATGAGTTGACGATACCGGCGCCCCGAATGCGGTGGAGAGAGCGATTGCGGCACCGGAAGAGAGCTGCGAATCAAACGAATGGACCGGCTCAATCTTGAAGATCTTCCGCCCGAGGGTAGTCATGACCCGCCACCCCCCGCTCATCGTGCCAAGACCGAGCAGGAGTGCACAGCTGAACCGTGCCCAGAACGGTACATTAAGTGTCGCACTTATTCCTGCTGCAAAGAGGACGAGCGCAATCACTCCCAGTTGCTTCTGGGAGTCATTGGCCCCGTTAGCAAACGCCATGGCCCCTGCGGCGACCCAGTTCAGGTTCACGAGACTGCCGTTCACAGAACGCTTTGCGTTGCGGAGGAGATACTTCACTGCACGATGCAAAGCATACCCGCCGATGAAGCCGAGTACGACCGATACTACAAGAAATACCAGGATTTTTATGAATCCTGTCAGTTCATGGGGAGGCACGAGGAGTTCCTGAAGACCCCACGCGACGCTCTCCACACCCGCAGCGGCGAGTCCGGCTCCGGTAAGTCCCCCGATGAGGGCATGGGTGGATGAGGATGGAAGCCCGAATCTCCAGGTGAGCAGGTTCCAGGCCGTTGCGCCAATCAGGGCTGCGAGCACGACCTCCACAAGCTGGATGGATGGTTCCATGAGGAGCAGGCCGGAGATGGTGAAAGCAACAGCGCTCCCTCCCAGGAGGGCACCCAGAAAATCCATGCCTGCAACGAAGAGTATTCCCTGTTTCGGCATCGCTGATCTGGAGGCGATGAATGATGCCGCAACCGAGCTCGCATCTTGGAATCCGTTGGTATAGGTGAATACGAAGGCCAGGAGGATGACAATGATCACAATTGCAAGCATCCGGTCTCGTACCTACCGTGCCATCCCGGTTATGTTAGTTGTATCGCTCTGACAGCCGCGGAATCAGGAGTGTTCTGGCAGAGACAGGGCCGATCAAGGGGAGATTCCAAAATTATTATACCATTCCCCACCCTGTTCATATGGAAGATATCGCTTTTACATCTTCGCAGTGCCCCGGTAGGGTAGTGGATATCCTGGGAGCCTCCGGAGCTTCCGACCCGGGTTCGAATCCCGGCCGGGGCGTCTTATTTTCAGGGTTCATTCACCGGGTTTATCG
>JAAEES010000111.1 GCA_013415575.1 Methanomicrobiales archaeon
AGCCGGATCGTGACCTGGACCAGGGGGCCGGTGGACAGCAGTGGGAGAACCTCGAAGACAGAGAGCAGGATTTCTTCGGCCGGCTCCACCAGCTTTTGGAGGGAGCCGTCTCCCCTGGAATCGACGATCGAGCCCTCCCGGAAGATCGCAACCGAGCTCACCCCGGGTGTGAATACAATCCGGTCAAGAACACCCTCCGGACTATTCTCCTGTACCGGCACCAGAGGGGCTGCAGTTCCGGCAGGACGGCCTGCTGCCACTGCAGGTTCATGTTCGATATGATCAGGATGGCCGTCGACAAGGCCTGCGGACCGGCGCTGCGACGCTCTTCCTGCTCCCTGTCGCTCTTCTCCGGAAAACATGGTCATGAACGGGGGCAATCCTGCTGTTCTTTCCCGGGGACCAGTGATCCCTGCCCCGGGTCCCACGAGGGCCAGGGCATCCCGGAACTCCCGATCGGTATACCGGCGCAGGCTGGCGTGGATATACTCCTGCTGCGCGAAGAGCCGCCGGGCCGCCTCTCCCTGGATCACCCTGTTCCCCACGCGGAAAAAGAAGGCTGCAGGACGGCCGTATTCTATGAGGATGAGTCCCTTCCCGGTGGAGATCCGGAGCAGGATTGCTCCCTGGAACCGGGTGGTGTGCGAGAGGAGCCAGTCAAGGGAGGTCTCTATCTGGCCGATCGGCGTCCCTCGGGGAATCGCCCGGGTCATGCTGCCGGCACCGGCCTCTGGTTCTGCTTCTTCACATGGTAATTGATCTGCCCGATATTGGCATCCGGCCTGGCGATGACCGCGATGAACCGGTCGTGATCCATTTCCTGGATCATGAGGATCCTGTTCTCGAACTCGAGGAAGATCTGGCACAGGGGGCCGTCCCGAATCCTGTCCGCAATCATCCCTGATTCAAAGACGAGCCGCAAAATGCTGGCGGACAATCCGCTGGTGTCCGGTTCGGGATATCCGTCCCTGGTCACGACCGAACCGTCATTCCTGATCAGGAAGGCACTGCCAACCCCCCTGATTTTGAGTACATTTTCCAGCTCCGGCACCGCCACAGGATGCTTATCCTTTCCCATGTTCTGTATCAACACTACGCTCTCTGTCATCTGTACCACCTATTCCTTCAGATACCCCCGCGAACCTCCGGGCGGCTGATCCTGGGCAAGGGTATCGAGCAGCCGGTAGGTATTCACCATTTTTAAAAAGGCCCGGGACAGGGTCCCGATCTCATCGTTCCGTGTTACCGGTAATTCAGGTTCGTTGAGGACTCCCCGGGACAGTTCGTCGGCGACCTGCGAGAGCTGCACGATCGGCCTGGCAATGAGCCGGGAGAGGTAGTAGCTGCACGGTAGTAGCTGCACATCAGGATCCCGGTGATGGTGATCAGGGTGATCAGAACGATTGTCCCCCCAAGCCCGAGGGCCGCAATAATCGCCTGGATTCCTCCCACGGCCACGATGCTTAAGAGGAGTATGGGGAGTGCGGCAACGAAGAGCATACTGACCATCATTTTATAGAAGATGGGTATCTGAATGCGTTCTCCGGCCTGCATTTCAGGCATCCTGAGGTTATATGATTTCACCATGCAACCGCGCCCCTTTAAGCCACCAGTAAAAGGTCAGCACGGAATATTTTCCCTTCTGGATGATATGAATTCCCGGGAAGAATACTCATCGCAGCGATGAATATAAACGCCCGCTCCATTCCAGGGGGAAGGCCGTCATATGGCCCGGGAAAAAGGGAACGGCCCTCTCTGCAGAGGAACCGGGAAATTATACCTGCTGACAGGGGGTCCTGCCGGGAATCCGGCAGAAATGGTCGTTATTGTTCATTCGGGGATGGTTCCCTTTTCAAATACCTGCGATCCTCTCACGCCTTCAGGTACTTTGCAGAGAGCTTTCGTTCCAGCCGCTCGACCTGCTCAACGGCAGTCCCGATGTAGCGGTCGGGATTGAGCAGCTCCCGGATCTCGTCCCGGGACAGGCATGCCATTACCTGCCTGTTCCCCACCAGGATCTCCTCGAGGGGTTTTTCCTTCGCCAGCGCCTCCATGCTGGCCACCCGGACGAACTCGTGGGCCTGCTGGCGGTCCATGCCCTTCTCCGCCAGCCGGATCATGACCGATTCGGCCATGTTGATGCCGTGGAGGAGGTGGAGGTTCTTCCGGATATTCTCCTCGCGGAGGGTGAGGCCCTCGAGCACGGTGGTCATGAGCCGGATGATATGATCGGCAAGGACGGTGGCTTCCGGGAAGAGGACCCGCTCGCAGGACGAGTTGGTGAGGTCCCGTTCATCCCAGAGGGTGTTGTTCTGGAGTGCCGGTTCGACGGCGGACCGGACGATCCGGGCAAGCCCGCAGACCTGCTCGCTCCGGATGGGGTTTTTCTTGTGCGGCATGGTGCTCGACCCGACCTGTTTTTTCCCAAACGCCTCCTCGACCTCCGCGATCTCGCTCCGCTGGAGGGAGCGCAGCGTGATCCCGATCTTGTCCAGCGTGGTGGCAACATTAGCCAGGAACATGAAGTACTCCGCGTACCGGTCCCGTGCTATCACCTGGTTTGAGACCTCTACCGGGGTAAGATCGAGGATCTCCATCATCCGCTCCTGGATCCCGATCCCCCGCTCACCCAGAGCGGCCTGCGTCCCGACCGCCCCGGTCAGCTGCCCCACCGCGACCCGTGGAGTGAGTTCCTCCACTCGGTCGAGGTGCCGGGCGACTTCGGCTGCCCATATGGCGAACCGGAGGCCGTAGGTGGTGGGCACCCCGATCTGGCCATGGGTCCGGGCTGCACAGACCAGGTGTTTCGTTTCACTGCTCCGCTTCAGCAGGAGAGCGAGGAGCGAGCGGAGCTTGGCGTCGACCAGTTCGAGCGACTCCTTCAGCTGGAGCCCGGTCGCGGTGTCCAGGATATCGTTCGAGGTCGCCCCGTAGTGGATCCATCCCCCGGCCTCACCGCATTCCTCGGCGATTGCCTTCACGATCGCCATCATGTCGTGGTTGATCTCTGCCTCGATCTCCTTGGCCCGCGAGAGCCGGGCGCGGGAGGCATTCTGGTCGATGATATCTGCTGCGACCGGCGGCACGAGCCCGAATTCCGACCCTGCCCGGGCCAGCGCGACCTCGGCCCGGACGATGCAGGCAAAGCGGTTCTCCTCGCTCCAGACCGCCCGCATCTCCGGCGTTCCGTACCGGTACTCGATGGGATGGATGGCCATGGCTAGAGATATCTCCTCTGTAACAATAAAAACCAGTCCTGACCAACTACTAGTAATGGACGAGCTGGATTCCTGGTTCCCGTACGATGCCTACCGCCCGCACCAGCGGGAGATGCTGGATCTCGCCGCCCGGTGCGCCCGCGACGGGGGCATTGCCATGATCGATGCACCGACCGGGAGCGGCAAGTCGAGCGTGGTATCTGCCCTCCTCGCCGAGCGCGCAGGGAAAAAGATCATTATCGCGGTCCGGACCATCAGCCAGCTCACCACCTTTATCCGGGAACTCGAGCTCATCAGGACCCGGAAACGCCCCCTGGCCTACTCCTACCTCATCGGGAAACGGAGCCTCTGCCTCCTCTCCGGGGAGGGGGATGTCTATCGCCGCTGCGAGGGGGTCAAGGCCGTCTCCACCTCCCTGATGCGGGAACGGGCAGGGCAGGGGCACCTGGTTCCATCGAAAGACCCGGTCATCACCCGGCAGATCAGGAAACTTGATGCCGAACATCCCATCCTCTGCCCGTACTTCATCAAGAGCAGGGTGTTTGCCGGCGGAGAGGGGAACGCGCTCCGGATGCTCCCCTCGACCGCGCTCCGGACCAGGGCCGACCAGATCTCCCGGGAACGGGTCCTGCCCCAGGAACTCCACGAGATCGGGGCAGGGGTCTGCCCCTACGAGATGCTCCTCCTCGCAGCCCAGCGGTCCGATGTGGTGGTGGTCAATTACCACCACCTCTTCGATGATGAGATCAGGAACCAGCTCTACGGGTCCCTCTCCATCGAGCCCCACGAGGTCCTGCTCCTCATCGATGAAGCCCACAACTGCGGCGAGGTGATGCAGCGGGTGATGAACGTGGTCATCTCTGAGCCGGCTCTTGCCCAGGCGGAACGGGAGCTGACCGGGCTCCGGAAGCACCTGAAGCAGACCGCCGCCGTGACCCAGATCATCAGGAACATCGGCGCCTTCATGCAGGGGCTCAGGAACTCGCACGAAACCGAGGACTGGTTTGACCCGTCCATCTTCGACCGCATGGTGGTCCGGGGTTCGCTCTACCGGGACATGGCCGAAGTGGTCGACGACCTGATGCAGATCTCCGAGCATATCAGGGAGAAGAACAAGACGGCCGGGGAATACGCCACCACCGCGATCGAGACCCTCACCGCGTTCATGGTCCGGCTCTCCTGTTCGGCATCGGACCCGGGGTTCCTCACCATCTACCGCAGGGACGCACAGGAGATCTTCCTCGAGGTGAGGAATATCGATCCCTCCGACCGCCTCCAGGAACTGGCCCGGGCCCACCACTGCTGTATCCTCATCTCGGGCACGCTCTCCCCGGTTGAGACCTTCCGCAGGTACTACTTCGGGGACCTGCCCGTGGCGACCTGCACCCTCCCGAATGTCTTTCCCCGGAAGAACCGCATGGTGCTCTGTGCCGGCGATATCACCACCGCGTTCTCCATGCGGCAGAACAAGGAGAATACCGCCCGCATCGCCCACTACATCACCAGCTTTGCCGGACTGAAAGGGAACCTGGCGGTCTACTTCCCCTCGTACCAGATCCTCGAGTCCTATGCCGGACTGCTCGGGGGCCGGCTCGCATCCCGGAATCTCATCGTCGAGCCCAAGGATGCCCGGGGTGCCGGCGAACTCCTGAAGACCTTCCTCTCCCTCCCCTCCCGGGGATCGTCGGGCATCCTCTTTGCCGTCTGCGGCGGGAAGTGGAGCGAAGGGCTGGATTACCGGGGCGAACTCCTGGCCGGGGCCATGGTGATCGGCCTCCCGCTCGCCCCCTACAACCGGGTCCGGCAGATGACCATCGATTACTACCGGCACAAGTTCGGGGCAGACGGCGAGTTCATCAGCTATACCCTGCCCGCGCTCAACCGGGCCCAGCAGGCCATCGGCCGCGTGCTCCGCACCCCCGAGGATCGCGGGGTCCTGGTCTTTGGCGAAAAACGGTTCCTTGAACCACGGGTTCGGGGCGGGCTCCCGCCCTGGATCCGTGACGAGATGGCGGAATGCAGCATCGAATCCTTTACCGGGGCGATGAAACGATGGACCTGATCGCAGGCTCCACCCGGTTCGGGTTGTGGTTTGTCGAGGTCCGGTGGTCCGGGGACACGGTGTACCGGGTGCGATTCTCCCGGACCCGGACCGATGGAGGCCCGGTCCCCCCCCTGCTGCAGCAGTATCTCGCCGGGAAAGCAGTCGACCTCTCGGTCCTGAAGCCCGGCGTCACTCCCCCGGGCGAAATGTACGGAGCGATCTACCGGGAGGTCCGGAAGATCCCCTACGGGGCGACGGCAACCTACGGTGAAATCGCGGGCCGCATCGGGACCGGTCCCCGGGTGGTCGGGCAGGCCATGAGCAGGAACCAGGTCCCGCTGATCATCCCCTGCCACCGGGTGGTTTCCCGGTCCGGGCCGGGAGGGTTTTCCCCCGATCCCGAGATAAAAGTCCGCCTGCTGGAGATG
>JAAEES010000112.1 GCA_013415575.1 Methanomicrobiales archaeon
CCCCACTGGTCGGGTAATCGAGGAGGCCGAGCAGGTGGAGGAGGGTGGATTTCCCGCTCCCGCTCGGTCCGGTAACGCCGACAAACTCGCCTTTCCTGATCTCGACCGACACCCCGTTCAGGGCATTGACCTTCACCTGGCCCATGGTGTAAATCCGGTACAGGTCGCGTGCGATGATCATGTCAGGCCCTCATGGATTCCAGGATCTCCTTGTTCGCGATGCGCCAGGCCGGGATGTACCCGGCGAGTGCCGAGGCCAAAAAGAGGTAGAGGGCATTGATCCCGATATCTGCCGGAACGATGTAGGGAGAGATGCTTCCCTCCGGAAACTCGATAGGGAAAGCCGTGAAGTAGGCGGTAAGCCCGAGCACCACCAGGATCCCGAAGATGATCCCGAGGATGGCCAGGATTAGGACCTGGAAGAGGTAGCTGTTGACGATGATGTCCTTCTTGATCCCGATCGCGAGCAGGATCCCGATCTGCCGCCGGGAGTTCAGGGTCTTGATCATGATCACCACGAAGAGCACCACGGCGGCGATAACCAGGCTCACCACGATGGTGATATTGTTCAGGATGGCATAGCTCTCGACCGCGTTCCGGTAGGCGTTCCCGAGGAAATCGAGCCAGGTCTGCACGTCCTCCTGCACCCCGTAGCGGAGCAGGGTCTTCTTCACCGCGTTCTCATCAGCCCCGGGATCGGTCTTGACCAGCACCGAGGTCGCCTGGTCGAGCTCCCGTCCTTCGACCAGCTCCATCTCATCCCAGGTGGTGAAGACCAGGTAGTCGGTGTTGAACGAGTAGGTCCGGAAGATTCCCTTGACCCGGTATTCCCGGACCACCCCGTTGGTGTACTCGGCGGTGATGGAATCCCCGACCTTGACGCCACCGAGTGAGGGGAGGAAGTCTTCACTTGAGTCCGCAAAGCCGGCCACGTACCTCCCGAGGATGACCTCCCCGGTATCCCCGTCCCCGAGGTAGGTGCCCTCTTCCATGTAGGTGGAGAGGGTGGTGACCAGCATCTCGTCACGGGGCTGTACTGCCTCGACGGCCATGGAGAGCGCCTTCCCCTTGTGGCGGAGGACCGCTCCGGCCGCGTAGTGGGGGGCGGCGCGTTTGACGCCCGGCACCCGGTTCACCTTGTCGAGGAGGCCGGAGAGGTCCTCGATGTACCGGAAGTCCTCCTTTGGTTCGATAATGATGTCCGAGGTGTAGGTATCAACGGTCTGCTGCTCGTAGTTCACGATGGCCCCGGTGATGATGGAGGGCATGAAGATCATGTTGGTGAAGACCATGCCCACGATGACCACGGTCAGGACCAGGCTCCCGAGGTTCCCCCGCTGCAGGGAGCGGAGGGCCAGAAAAAAGGAGACCTTGGAGCGGTTCAGCATTACGAGGCCCCGTGCTTCGCCTTCCACCAGCGGTAGCCGAAGTACCCCCCGACCGCGAGGATGATCAGGGCGGCAAGTGCGATCCAGGTGCCGTAGCTCCGGTAGACCACCAGGTCGAGCTGGCGGGTGTAGGTGCGGGTGCCCCAGTCATCGGTAAAGGTGATCTCTGCCAGGTACTGGTAGGTGCCCGGGCGGTCTGCATCGAGGGTGAAGACCGCCGGGGCATCGTTTCCGGGCTTGATCTTGCCGATGAACGCCTCCTTTGTCCCGGTGAAGGGGAGATCGACGGTAGCGCTCACCGATTTTGCATCCCCGGTCCCGGTATTCTCGATCCGGATGGTGAGGTCGAAGGGCTGGCCCTGCTCCACCCTGATGGGGGAGGTCTCGAGCGCTGCGATCCCGAGCTCGGCCTCGCCCCGGATATCGAGGCTTATCGCTTCGTTCTGGGTTGCCACCGATCCATCGAGCAGGCGGTAGCTGACCTGGACCGGAACTTCGGTGAGAAGGCTCGCGGCCCCCTGGTCAACCTTCAGGGAGACGTTCACCCCGGCGCGCTCCCCCGGTTCAAGGTACTCGATCAGGAAGACTGACGGCCCGGCCGGTCCAACCGGGATTCCCTCGGTTGCAAGGAGGAGCCGGATGTTGTCCGCTCGTACCTGTCCCCCGTTGGATACGATGATTGTCCCCTCAGCGGTTTCCCCGGGCCGGACCATGGCCGGGAAGTCTTTGGCAAGCGAGATGGACGGGACCCGCATCACGGAGATCTGGGTATTCACGTTCACCGGCACCGGGTACTTGAGACTCTGGCCGCCCCTGATCCGGACCAGGACCTCCGGGAAGTAGAGCCCGCTCTTCTGTGGTGCCTCGATCAGGAAGGTGAGGGGGATGATCTGGTTCAGCCCGATGTAGCCCTCGAACTGGCCGTTCCCCCCGAGGACCTTGATGTCCTTCTCGGCGAGGATCACGCTGTCCACATAGGGGATGATTTCAGTCGTAGTCGCCGATGATGCGGTTAACCCGGAATCAGGGTAACTTACGGTCGAGGTCTGCGAACCGGACGAAACGCTCCGGATGGTCACGGTCACCGTCCCCTTTTCGCCGGGCATCAGCACGGCAGGGGTGACCTGGTAGGAATCCACGATGACCGAGGAGACCTGGGCGGCGACCGGAATACAGAGGAGCGCTGCGGCAAGGAGCACGGCGCAGACGGAAAGCGGGGTGAGGGCGGACGTCATGGGGTATTCGCTCCGGGAGGAGGTTCTCTATGAGTAGTCCGTGTGTGCCCTTATATGGGTTTTCCGGGAGGGGAGTGTTCCAAACCTGGCCATGTTTTTCCGGGATACTCATGAAGATTAACGATTGCAGGATCACGGACCCTCTCCCCACGACCTGTTCCCCTATAACAGCCGTACCGGCAGGTTTATTCCATGCCACTCCTGACTCCCATCTACCAGGAATGGAGGCTGTATATGAAGGTTATCGGACTCAACGCAAGCCCGCGGGGGAAGGAGAGCAGGACGCTCCGGCTGGTGAACGCCGTGCTGCAGGGAGCACGGGACGAGGGAGCGGAGACGGAGCTGGTCGATATCTATTCGCTCCGGATCGAATATTGCACCGCGTGCGGTTCCTGCTACGAAACGGGTGACTGCACCCTGCTGGATGACTTCCCTGATCTCTTCGAGCGGCTGATGGATGCCGACGGGATCGTGCTCGGCGCCCCCAACTACATCGACTCGATCCCCGCCCCGCTGAAAGCGGTCTTCGACCGCATGGCCGACGCCATTCACTGCCGGATGTTTTCCGGCAAATTCGGGTGCTCGGTCTGCACGGCGGGCGGCAGCAACCATGGCCCGGTGGTGGAGTACATGAACCACGCCCTCACATCGCTCGGGGCAATCACTGTCGGCGGGGTTGGGGTTTCGGTAGGGCGGGACCCGGGAGCCCTTCCCCTGGCAGAGAAAGACGCCATAACCCTGGGACGAACGCTCGTCCAGTCCATCCGCGGCGAGCACCGGTATCCCGACCAGGAGGAACTGCTCCGGCAGCGGCGGGACTACTTCCGGCAACTGGTGCTGTACAACAGGGAGACCTGGCCCCACGAGTACGAGTGGTACGTCCGGATGGGCTGGATTACGGAATAGGGGATCCGGGAGGAGAATCAGTGGAGGGAACCCGGCCAGAGGCTGCCCAGGGTTTCCCGGGACCTCCGGATATCGGAGATCTCCGCCATTCTTCCGGGCAGAACGGAATGGTTGCGGACCCGGCGACGCGGCCATGACACCGTGGGTGTCCCGGGTGCTTCATTCAATGATCGTTCTCAGTTTCTTCCGGTACCTGACGATGTTTTCGTTTGTGGTGTGGGCGATGAAATCTGCCAGCCTGCTGGTGAAGAGATCTGCGACCCGAATGAGGTCTTCTCCATCCTTCCGGGTGGCAATAGTCTCTGCGTGGTATTGAGTGTCGATCCAGTCCCTCTTTGCCACCGAGAGGGCCGCATTGTCGATATCGAACACGGCGTTCAGGAGCAAGATGCTCGCAGAATGGTTCTCGCACTTGATCCCGTTTCTCGAAAAGAGCGCCATAACCATGTAGTACATGCTGTAGTACGCCATCGAGACCGATTCTTCGAAGTGCCCGTTGTCGAGGAGGATCTGTGCCGACGAGAGGTAACTTTTAGATTTTTTCCGGTACATCTCGGATATAGGTTCACTCGGATTGACGATCTGGATTGCATTTTCCAGCAGGATATCATGCAAAACACTGTGCCGTATGGAAATACGCCCCAATCCCCTGGAAGTGATGTGATCCACCATTGTCTCTTTATTTTATGGTTCCTGATATCAAATGTGACGGTTTTACCCTCCCCCGGCTGCTCTCGTTACCCTGTCTCTTTTTAAGATCCGGATCCGGTTATTCGATGATAATGGCAATAGCACCACATCCTTGAGCGGTACCTGTTCCGGAACTCCCCGCCAGCCGCTACTTCTATCCCCCGCCACCCCCCACCTTCTCCCGTGAACTCACCGGACATCGGCTCCTGATCACCGGGTCGGGGCAGTGCAACCTGACGCACGATGGCGATATCGCGGAATTCTTCTCCCGGTACGGTGACCATGGATCGTTCCTCCGGCCGGCGCTGCGGGGGTTTACCAACCGCGACCTGGCAGCCTTCTTTGAGGAGCGGGGACTCCGGATGACCGTTGAGCCGGGGGGGAAGATCTTCCCTGCGACAAAGCGGTCCTCCGATGTCCTCTCCATCCTCATGTCGGAATGTTCCCGGCGGGGGGTGGAGGCGATCTGCAACCAGTCGGTCCACCGGGTGGCCCGTGCTGACAGCAGGTTTATCGTGGAGACAGGGACGTCATCGTACCGGGCTGATGTCGTGGTGATTGCCACCGGCGGAGCCTCGTACCCCGCCACCGGGTCAACCGGCGACGGTTATCACCTGGCCCGGGAGCTCGGGCATACGATCACGGAAACCGCACCGGCCCTCACCCCGGTCATGGTGCAGGACTACGCCTTCGCTGACCTGGCCGGGATCTCGTTTGAGAACCTCCCGCTCTCCCTCTTCAGAGCCGGTAAAAAGGTCCGGCAGGTCTCCGGCGACCTGCTCTTCACCCATACCGGCCTCTCCGGCCCCGGAGTACTCGATCTCTCCCGGTTTATCCTTCCCGGTGATATACTGAAGGTCTCCTTCTTTCCCGGCATTGACCAGGAAGCGGTCAGGAAGCAGGTGACCGATGCCATCGCCGGATCCGGGACGCGGCAGGTGAAAACGGTGCTGGCCGGACTTCCGCTCCCGGAGCGGTTCGCAAAAAGGCTGCTCGAGCTCGCCGGCGTTACCCCCGACCTGACCTGCTCCCACCTCCCGAAGCAGGCCCGGCAGGAGATCATTGCCTCCCTCACCGGGCTACCCTTCACCGTGCTCCGGCTGGGTGGCTTTGACGAGGCCATGGTCACCCGGGGCGGCGTGGCGCTCGGTGAGATCAACCCAAAGACCATGGAATCGATGATCGTGCCCGGCCTGTACTGCATCGGCGAGGTGCTGGACATCGATGGCGACACTGGCGGCTACAACCTGCAGGCCGCCTTCTCCACCGGGATGCTCGCCGCGAAGAGTATCACGGGGAAATACCCCTCCCGCAGTTGACCCTACCTGTTTTGAGTCATGGCTGCGATGGTGAACGATCCGGTGAGCTTTCAGGAATGGCGCCGGCTGTCCCATTCGGGATTACTGTTTTTTGCCCGGGATCGCAGCCAGGGCATGGTGCTGTTTTATCGCTTCCGGATATATCTGTCAGCAGAATGGAATCCCGGCACCTATCCTGATGGTTCATTCCGACTGCAACCACGGCACTATGAACCGTGCATACTGATATCTTCCCGCT
Source organism: Methanomicrobiales archaeon (assembly GCA_013415575.1). Classification (GTDB taxonomy): domain Archaea; phylum Halobacteriota; class Methanomicrobia; order Methanomicrobiales; family Methanospirillaceae; genus UBA9949. Next base: position 5,777 of record JAAEES010000112.1, read on the forward strand.
TCCCATAGATCTCTGCTGATCGGCATGGGGCTCAGGAATCTCGACCTTGTCGCGCTCTGGAACCATCCTGTACCGCCCCTTTCACCGCGGGCCCGGCTGGTGCTGCCGGTTTTCCTGGGATCTGCACTTTTTTTCCTCTCGTTTCTCATCCTCCCCGCCAGCCTGGCGATGATTCTCGGCGGCCTGATGGTCGCTTACTATATCCCGCCGTCGGGAAAGGAATCGCTCATTCCCCTGGGAATAGTGCTGGGGATTCCCTGGTGGCTCATGGCGTTTGCCCTGGCCTACCTGGACGTCGTCACCAGTCTCTTCATGATCCTGAACCTCGATCGGGCACAGCGCCTCCCCTACCTGGGACCATGGATCTCCAGGTCGCTGGCATCAGGCCATGAATTCATGGAACAGCGGCCCTGGCTGGCCCGGTGGAGGGTCCCCGGCGTGGCGTTCTTCGTGATGCTCCCCCTGCAGGGGACCGGGGGAGTGGGTGCCACTATCGTGGGCATCATGGCCGGGCTCAGCCCGGCAGAGATACTCCTGGCCGTCGGAATCGGTGCGACGGTGGAATGCCTGTTCTTTGCGCTGGGGTCCGAACTTATCATCCGACTGCTTGAGACGCATACGACGCTCGGCATTGCCGTCATCGCTGCAATCGTCCTTGTCGTTATCCTGTACTTCCTCGTGTCCAGGTACTGGAAGCGGGGAGCAGTGGTGTGATCCGGATACGGAAAGCGGGTCGGCAGGCGATACTATTCTCACACCGGGGTCGCTCGTGCAATACGTCATCTATGATGAGACCAGATCCCTGGATCATAAATAAAGGATCGAAACAGAGCCGACGGTTAAGAATCCACGTCATCCGGTGAACAGCACGTTTTTCTGAAAAAAGAAAGATGAACCGCCGGAATCAATCCCGGGGATTCCCGATGGTGAAAAAGAACGTCGCTCCCCGGTCAGGTTCGCTCTCGGCCCATATTCTGCCGTCATGCCGCCGGATGATGCGGTACACTATGGCCAGGCCGATACCGGATCCCTCATACTCAGGGCTCGTGTGCAACCGCTGGAATGGTTTGAAGAGTTTGTCCGCATACTGCATGTCAAACCCGGTCCCGTTATCCCGGACAAAGTATACCGTTCCTCCCTCTTCCGTTCTGGCCCCGATCTCTATCCGGGGATGATCCGTGTGCCGGGTGAATTTCACTGCATTGGAGATGAGGTTGAAGTA
>JAAEES010000113.1 GCA_013415575.1 Methanomicrobiales archaeon
TGCCATGCTTCCTTTTAAGCCGGCAACCATCTCCTCAGGTCCGGGGCTTGAACCGATGCTGTAAAAAGAACCGGGGTCTGCCCCTCTGCAAGGGCAGGACGATACACCTCTCCTCCGCCCTCCTGATCCCGGTACGAGGCAGCATCGCCACCTTGACCTCGTATCCGGACAGAATACCGGTGGAATCCCCATGTCCGTCCCGGAAAGGCGACTGCAGGAGAGGGCTGGCAAATTCCCGTTGTGGTGCGGCAGTGGCAGGATCGCACCTGATGACCCCGTGCCCGCCCGGTACGATGTCGAGGAACTTTTCCGGGTGCGGGACACCCCCTATCATCAAAGAGGTCATATCAGGTGTAATCCTCCACGCTCATGAAACCCTCCCGCCAGCCGTCCGATCAACGGTTGTCCGGGTCGATCGGTCAGCAGGCGGGTGCACTGAATGTAGGCTGCAGATACTCCCTATCTGGATGGGCTGGTAGACGAAACCCGCTCATTGACTCAGCAGGCCCTTAGGGTTTTTTCGTTAAGGAGTAGGCATAAGAATATAGGGAGGAACACCAACTATTCTAATGCCTACGGGTCGTAGGGGTACAGGCGGGCCGTCGGATGGTTCACCCGAGCCCCTACTGATGAAGAGGTCTTCTTATGTGCCAATATTAATACCCTCAATAACAATTAATTCCGCACTGGTTTTTTGGAAGAATCAGAGAAGGAGCAGAGCTCCCGCAACCCCGGGGAGCGGGTCTCCCTTCTGCGGGCGGATGCGATACGTGCTGGTTTATCGGGTATAACGGCGCACCTGTCAGTACGCATCCATGGGGAAAAGTACACGGAAACTCTTTGCTTCGGCGGTGATATCCGGCATTTCCCTCAGTCTTGGCCTCCCGGGGCTGGCCGATCTCATCGCCCGGGCCTGGGACACCACCCAGGGGCCGCTTTCAGCGGTAACGCCCCGGATTGTCCTCTCGCTGGCCAGCTTCGTTGTGTTCCTGGTCATCACCTACCTCACCTTCGACATCTACCTGAAAGGGGCACGGAAGGGAATCAGAGGACTCCGGATTGTCCTTGCCGGGGTGATTTTCGGCCTGCTCATCGGGTCCCTTATCCTGGTTCATGCCGCACAGCTCACCATGGGATAACGCGGGGACCGGTTCCGGCCGGTCAGACCAGGAAGAGCAGGACGATATATACGATGTATCCGGACAGAATGGCACCGCCTGCAATCCGGATGATTGAAGGCCGGACCGAGAGGAGCGGGATCAGGCCGAGGGTGAACAGGGAGAGAACAGCCAGGATCTGGAGATCAGGAACCGGGATCGTGGTGCCCAGTGAGTTGATCCCCCCGATGAAGAGCAGGTTGAAGATGTTGCTCCCGAGCACATTTCCCATGGCTACCCCCGGGCTCTTCTTCAGGGCGGCTACCACCGAGGTCGCCAGCTCGGGGAGTGATGTCCCGATAGCCACCATGGAGAGGCCGATGACCAGCGGAGAGATGGAGAAGGCGAGGGCTATCTCAACAGCTCCGGTCAGGAGCAGGTGTGCGCCGATGATTACCGCTGCAAGCCCGGCCCCGGTGAGCAGGAGCGGGTAGGGGGCGGGGTCTTCAGACGGGAGGTCAGCCCCAGGGGCCGACCGCCACAGGGAAAACAGGATCGCGCAAAATATTCCCAGGAACACGATCCCCGAGATGGTATCGAGTGCCCCTCTCATTGCAAAGAGAATAAAAACAGCAGTGGCCGCGAGAACCATGAAGGTGGTCCAGATGAGGTTCTTCCGGGGAGCGGTAGTGCAGCTGACCCCTGGCTGGAACAGGGCGATCAGGCCGAGAACGAGACCGATATTGGCGATATTACTCCCGATAATGTTTCCAAAACCTATCCCGATATCCCCGCGGGAGAAGGCTTCGGTGGTCACCACCAGTTCAGGGAGCGAGGTTCCGAATGCGATGACCGTGAACCCGATGGTCGCCGGCGCAACCCCCAGCCGGATCGCAAGCCCTTCCGCACCCCTGACCGCTATGGAGGCTCCTTTCAGGAGGAAGGCAAGGCCGATGACAAACAGGATGAGCGGGACGATCATGGAACACCTTCTCACGGTATAGCGGGCAGGCGCCCGGTGTCGTTCTGATCATGGGTCAGGATGACAAAAAAAGGCATCCTCAGGTGGAGAACCGCAATGCCCATCAGCCCGGACGCACTACCCGTTTCCATGGTGCTGATCCGCCTCCCCATCCTGCCCCTTGGCGATCCCCGGCTCCGGGAAAAAAGCATCCCTGTCCCTGATCCTGCCGACCCGTCTGTACGGGCCATTGCACACCGCCTCATCGGTGCATTCCGGGCATTCCGGAAGCAGTACGGCTTTTCACAGGGGATTGCCGCCCCCCAGATCGGCATTCCGGCCCGCATCATGGTGATCGACCCTGGTCCGGGGCCGATCGTTCTGGTCAACCCGGAGGTCCTCTGGGTCAGCGACCAGACCGTCTGCTCCTGGGAGTCCTGCATGTGCTTCCCTGCACTGGCAGTGATGGTCAGGCGGTCGGCTGCGATCAGGGTCGCCTACCGGACCCTTGATGGGAGTGACGCAGTTCTTGCCTCGGACAGCCCTGAACATGCCGCCGTCATCCAGCACGAACTGGATCATCTTGACGGGGTCCTCCTGCTGGATCGGGCGGTCGATACCCGGTCGATCATCAGCCGTGAGGCCTATGCACGGGACCCGGACATGTTCAACCGCATGTGCAGTGGTCAGGAATTCTCCCGGCCGGCGCACAATCCTTAACTGGCCCGTTGTACATATTGACTATCGGCACACCACATGTCCCGCCACAGGCACAAGCTCTCGAGGAAGGCCGGGATGCCACCCGGAACACTCCACACGGACGGAGAACCCCGGACCGGACCGGTCCGCATCACGGTCATGGATTACGATGCAGAACACGTCGAAGAGCGGAAGGTCGGGGCTATCGAGGAGTGCTTCCCGTACCGGGACACGGAAACCGTCACCTGGATCAATATTGACGGCCTCGCCAACACCGAGGTGATCGAGAAGATCGGACGCCATTTCTCAATTCACCCGCTCATCCTCGAAGACCTCCTCAATACGGACCAGCGCCCGAAGATGGAGGATCTGGAGGACTATCTCTACCTCAACCTCAAGATGCTGATGCTCCCGGAAGGGAGCAGGGAGATCAGGGTTGAGCATGTCTCGCTCATTGTCGGGAAAAATTACCTCTTATCTTTCCAGGAAGATATCGGGGATGTTTTCGACCCGGTCCGGGAGCGGATCAGGAAAGAAGGGGGGCGGGTGAGGAAGAGTGGCCCGGATTACCTTGCCTATGCCCTCATCGACAATATCGTTGACAACTACTTCGTGGTGATGGAAAAGATCGAGGAGTGGGTGGAGGCGCTCGAGGAAGAACTGGTGATCAACGCAACCCGGGAGTCGCTCCAGAAGATCAACCGCCTAAAGAAGGACATGCTCTTTCTCCGGAAAGCGGTCTGGCCGCTCCGCGAAATGATCCTTGCCCTTGAGCGGGAGGAGTCCCCGCTCATCAGGGAAGACACCCATATCTACCTCCGGGATGTATACGACCATGCCATCCAGGTGATCGATACCCTTGAGACCTTCCGGGACATGGTCTCGGGGATGATTGATATCTACCTCTCCGGCCTCTCCTACAGGATGAACGAGATCATGAAGGTGCTCACCCTTATTGCCACCATCTTCATCCCCCTCACCTTCGTGGCCGGTGTCTATGGCATGAACTTCCGGTACATGCCGGAGCTGGGCTGGGAGTACGGCTATTATACCATATGGGGGATCATGATCACGATTGTGGTGATCATGCTGGCCTATTTCCGGAAGCGGCAGTGGATTTAAGCGTCGGACCACAGGGCCCCGGATAACTACCTATTATCACTCGTCACGTGTAACCTCCTCTTCGTATGGAGGCTGCCCCTCTCCTGCTGCTGGTCGCCATCGCCCCGGCGGTGTTCTGGCTCTGGTACTTCTACCATAAGGACCGCTATGAGCCGGAACCCCTTGCCTGGATCCTGATGATTTACATCCTGGGGATGGCGGTCACCATCCCCGTGGCGCTCGTGGAGGGGTTCTTTGCTCTCTTTCTGACCGACTTTTTCATCACCGTCATGATCGCCCCGGTGTTCGAAGAGGCAGGCAAGTACCTGGTGGTGAGGCGGACTGTATACGAGTCCTCCGAATTCGATGAGCCGGTAGACGGAATTGTGTACGCCGCCGCGGCAGGGTTGGGGTTTGCCACCCTGGAAAATATCATCTATGTCTTCTCTGCACTGGAGACCTCGATCGCCTTCGCCATCCAGACCGGCCTGGTTCGGGCCCTGATCTCGGTACCCGGGCATGTACTCTTCTCTGCAATGTGGGGGTATGCACTCGGCAGGGCACGTTTTCTCCCGGCATCACGGCGCCGGGGTATCATCTTCGGAGGTCTGGTTTTAGCGATGGCCTCCCACGCCCTCTTCAATCTCCTTCTGTATGATACAATCGGCTTTGCACTCCTGGTCCTGATCGTGGTGCCGGCCCTCTGGTTCATCGTCCAGCGCAAGATCGATGAATCCCTCAGGAATTCAGTCTACCGGCCGAAGTGAATCCCGGTCCCGTCGCTGCTCTTTTTCAGGGTTTTCCAGGGATACCGGACCATGAGCATGATCCCTGCTGCGGTGAGGATCAGGACCGGGATGGTGGCCAGTGCCAGCGAGAGCGAGTAGATATCGGCGAGGATCCCGTTGACCGCCACGCCGATTCCCCCGGCGCCGATGGCCACCCCGAGCATCAGGCCGGAGGCCATCCCTACGCGGGACGGGAGGAGTTCGTGGGACATGGCCACGGTCACCGCGAAGCTCGACCAGAGGAAGAACCCGAAGAGG
>JAAEES010000114.1 GCA_013415575.1 Methanomicrobiales archaeon
TCTCCGCTGCCATGGCACTCGCGGTATCGATCCCTCCCGAATCACTCGATGTGCAGGTTATTTACACCGCCGGTTCGATGGAATCGCCTCTCTCGCGCTGCGGTTATCTCCCGTATTGGGAACATGCCGGAATCGTTCTATGAACACCTTCCGTAAGAAAATCCGAGAGATGCAGCTGTTTCTGACGGAGCGAGGCCGCAAGCACGGTACTCTCCTCAGCAAAGCGGGACACCGGCAGCTGGAACTCTTGTGAGACTGCAGAGAGGGCAGCGGGAAGATCCTCGAAATGCTCCGGGGGTTGCATCAGGGCATTCCTGACATTTTCGCGGACGTTGAAGACCCCCATCGGGACATATCCTCTCCGTGCCTCCCGGAGAATGATTGCTCCTGCCTGCCGCTGTTCCCGTGAGAGGGCCTCAAGGACGGCCATCTTGCAGGAGTAGAAGCAGCCGCCGACCCGCGAATACCCCCTCTTACCCCTGTTCCACTCAAAATCGGAGAAGATCAGCTCTTCTGTGCCTGCAATGTGAAGAAAGGCCTCCATCCATTCATACTGCCAGGGGGTGGGGAGGAGGATGACCGCATAGTGGTTATTGAGGCTGGAGAATTTGTGCACCCTGACGGTATCGATCAGCTGATGCCGGCGGACATCTCTCATCAGATGATCCCCGATAGTCGTGTCACAGGCTGTAATTGACCACCGGGTAGGTACCAGTTTTCGTGACCTCCCCCGTCCCATTGCTCCGGCTGAGAGCGCTTTCTGGATGGAGGTAAACGGAACTCCTTGCGCATGCAGTGACACAATCGCTTCTGCTGCAGAAAGATCGGTGTCATGGTAGATCTTTTCCAGTTGCGGGTCCCATTTCGGGGGTTCGATTTCAAGTTGCTCGAGACCGGCACTCGGACCGAAGGGTGTCTGTTCTTCTGAGAGTGAAAACCCGGTAGGTACCTCGTTGAACAGGGCTTCACTCTCGATAGATCCTGCTGAGAGGGCGATCTCTTGGAGCTGTTCAACGAACCGGGTATCAATTTCTCGCACGTCCTGCCGGAGCTTACCCCGGACCAGGCTCATGCGGTAGGAGATAATCTCCTCCTGGGACCGCTGTTCCGGAATCCAGGACTCGGGCATATCAAGGATCCGGGTGTCCCCGTGGAGTGGTGCGATCATCGGACCGGCATACACCTTCGGATAGTTCCAGCTCCCGATGAAGACAGAGGGTGGCGAACTTCCATCCAGGCGGGTTCCTACATTCACGGATGGTATCGCATGCGCCGAAGTTATACTTCTCAGGTATGCTCCCTTCCCAATGGCCATTATCAGGAGAATGTGGATATCGGGAGAATAAAAATTCGGCTGCTGCAGGGAGAAAGTAACTCAGGGTCGTTGAAACGTGAAAAATTATATGCCGGCCGCCTCACGCTTCAGCCTTTTCACCCCCCTGCCCCCAGGTACGGGCACAGAGCATCCCAAAGAGGGGGAACCCGATGATTCCAAACAGGATGTTTGAGAGGTAAAAACCCGCAGGATAGTCCATGGAGCTCCAGACAATAAACTGGTAGGGGATGGTGAAGATGAGAAAGAGGAGGAGCCCGAACCGGGCTCCCTTCCGGACCGGTTCTCCGGCAAGAACCGGATCAATGATGTCATAGAGTATTGCCGCAGCACCGGCAACGACGAACGGATAGAGGAAAAACAGCATGGACACCGGGTCGGTCATAGGCCGCATTCCTGGAATATCAAAAATACTATAGGGCAGGATTGCATTCGCAATGGCACCAGAAACGACAGTCACTACGAAGAGGAGGAGCCCGCCGAAGAACCCGGCCATAATTATCTTTCTTATCTGCATACCTGTTTCCGAATGGACTGTTCATCCGCCCGGATTGATAGCAGTTACGCTGGTGGCCAGGTTCAGTATACTGCACCGTTTTTTGTTGGCTACCGGCAATATGCTGATGTGGTCAGATACCGTTTCTCTATCATGGACCTCTACGTTCTCCGGCACGGAAAAGCGGAGGTTTTCCCTTCTTCCGGGGGAAAGGATGCAGATCGCCCGCTTACCCGGCAGGGGAGGAACGAGATTCAGCACATAGCTTCCTGGCTGATGAAAAATCGGTGCCATTTCAACATGATTGCCACGAGCCCCCTGAAACGTGCTGAAGAAACAGCGGAGATTGTTGCCGGGGTCTATGGCCTCACCAAGAGCCTGGTTGTCTGGGAAGATTTATCGCCCGGCCTGGACTTCGACCGGCTCATGGAGCAGATTGCGTTCTGTGACGGCCTCTCATCACTCCTCATTATCGGTCACGAACCATCGCTTTCAGGATGCATTGGCAGAATCATCTCCGGCGGGGGGGCAGCAGAGATTACACTCAAAAAGGGTGGCCTGGCCAGGATTAGGAATTTCTGTCCCAATCCGGTCTCAGGAACCCTGGTATGGCTCCTTTCACCCCGGCACATGCGATAAGATCAATACTGATCAACCAGGCTGAGTCCCAGCAGAGCCTGATTCCATGACCACAAACCGGCAGTGGTTGCTCCCCATTGCATAGCAGTGGGTCTCCACGGTAATCATCTGGTTCTCGTAAAAAGATGAGAAAAGAGACGAAAGGACACCGGAATCGAAGGCGCAGGCAGGTTTTCCGGAGATGGGCAGATCGATGCACTCGAAGCAATCGGATATCCGGAGAGTGAGCGGATTGAGCTGCTCGAGATCGATGGTCCCGAGACGATTTTTCCTCCATATCCGCCCGATGTTCTCTATCATCTGTTCAATCCCTGGCGCTTCAACGCAGGGATAGAGGGCTTTTCCTGCCTTGAGCCCGGCAATCCTGAGCACAGGGTCGATCATGATCCCCTGGTTCATGAGTGTCAGGCGGATAGACGAGAGAATGAAACGGAACATGGCGCCCGGGTCACCCTCACACGGTCCGGGTTTTGGGATATACCGATCAAGGTCAAACCATCCCCGCACGGCAGAGTCCGCTCCGGCGAGATAGAGTGAATCCAGGAAAAATATCTTCTTTCTGCCATCTGCGGGGTCGGATTTCGCACCGACAATGCCCGACTCGGCCAGATCTTTGAGGTGGACCGAGACCGTTGACTTTGCCCGACCCGAGCCCTCTACCAGATCCTCGAATGCCATTTCCTGGCGGGTCAGCATATCAAGTATCCTTACCTTGACCGGGCTGTCGATGGCACGGATCCCCTGTGCGGACGCATAGAGGCCGATATATAACGGCCGGTCAGGCTGGTCAAAACCAGGGTAAGGCATGGCGGGCTCTTTCACATACTACCTGGGTATCAAAAACTATATATAGATTTGGTTCGTATACAATAGAATGTTCGTATATCATAAAACTTATATACGATGCACGAGCCAAGCACCACACCCCTGAACCGGTATTCCCGGATCGCACATCCTCCTGTGGCGCTGCACCGTGCAGGCAGGAAATGAAATCATGACCAAGACGGTAACCGATGTGATCTGTCCCTTCTGCGGGACGCTGTGTGACGACCTGGAGGTCGTGGTCTCGGACGACGGCAAGACCATTGTGGACATCTACAATGCCTGTGCCATCGGGGCAGAGAAGTTCATGCACGCCCAGGCCAAAGACCGGGTCACGCGGCCCCGGATGCAGCAGCCGGACGGCAGTTACAAGGAGGTCTCGTATGACGAAGCCGTGGAGTATACCGCACAGATGCTGGCAACGGCAAAGAAGCCACTGATGTACGGGTGGAGCTCCACCAGTTGCGAGGCCCAGAGCGTAGGTCACGAGATCGCCGAGAAGGTCGGCGCCATCGTCGACAACACCGCGACGGTCTGCCACGGGACGACCCTGATTGCGGTCCAGGACGTCGGCATCCCGAGCTGCACGCTCGGCGAGATCAAGAACCGGGCCGACCGGATCATCTTCTGGGGCTGCAACCCGGCCCACGCCCACCCGCGGCACCAGTCGCGGTACTCGATCTTCCCCCGCGGGTTCTTCACCAACAAGGGCCACAAGAACCGCAAGGTGATCGTGGTCGACCCCAGGAAGACCGCTACCGCCAAGATGGCCGACTATCACTTCCAGATCGAGCAGGGCAGGGACTTCGAGCTGCTGTCCGCGTTCCGGGTAGCGATCCGGGGCGAGTGGCTGCCGGACACCGTTGCCGGTATCCCCAAGGAGCGGATCTACGAGGCCGCCGATGTCCTCAAGAGCGGCCGGTTCGGGATCATCTTTTTCGGCATGGGAGTTACCCAGACCCTCTCCAAGAACCACAACATCGACAACGCCATCATGCTGACCAAGGACCTCAACGACTACACCAAGTTCAGCATCATGGCCATGCGGGGGCACTACAACGTGACCGGGTCCGGGCAGGTGCTCGGG
>JAAEES010000115.1 GCA_013415575.1 Methanomicrobiales archaeon
ACATCAGGATCCAGCCGGGCAACGAGATCCGGCCGCTGGGTGGCAATGCCCCACGGACAGAGCCCCCGGTAACAGGTGCCGCACACCCTGCATCCCATCGCGACCAGGGCCGCGGTTCCGATGTAGACCGCATCTGCTCCCAGGGCGATGATCTTTGCCACATCCGCGCTCTCCCTGATGCCGCCGCTGGCTATGACTGATACCTCATTCCTGATTCCCTGCGTCCGGAGCTTTGCATCAACGCTTGCAACAGCTGCTTCGATCGGTATACCCACATGGTCCCGGAACACCCGGGGTGCAGCACCAGTTCCACCCCGAAATCCGTCGACAACGACAGCGTCGGCTCCCGATCTCGCGATGCCGGCAGCGATTGCTGCTGAGTTATGGACAGCAGCAATCTTCACGAATACCGGTTTTTTCCACTCTGTCGCTTCTTTCAGGCTCCGGACGAGCTGCTTGAGATCCTCGATGCTGTAGATATCATGGTGGGGAGCAGGGCTGATTGCGTCACTCCCGAGGGGAATCATCCGGGTGCAGGATACATCGGCACAGACTTTCTCCCCAGGCAGATGGCCGCCGATACCTGGTTTTGCTCCCTGACCTATCTTGATCTCGATGGCCGCGCCCCGTTCAAGGTAGTTGATGTCCACCCCGAACCGCCCTGACGCAACCTGGACGATCATGTGATCCTGGTACGGATAGAGCGACTCGTGGAGCCCCCCTTCTCCGGTTCCCATGTAGGTGCCGACATTTTTCACCGCTCGTGCAAGAGACTGCTGCGCATTGAGGCTGATTGCTCCATAGCTCATGTGCCCGATCATGATTGGAGTTTCCAGCATCAGGTTCGGACTGAGACGGGTTTCCAGCACCGTCTCGTCGTTCTCTTTCCTGAACTTGAGAATCGATGGTTTCTTTCCGATATATGTCCGGAGTTCCATCGGCTCCCGCAGAGGATCTATGCTCGGGTTCGTGACCTGGCAGGCGTCAAGCACGAGACGGTCGAATATAACCGGGTAATTCTGTGCATTCCCCATGCCTGAGAGGATTATCTTCCCGCTCCTGGCCTGGTTGTAAATGGATTCCCTGACCTGAGGCGTCCAGAGCGGGTGGCTCCGGTAATCGACCGGTCGCTCTTCCAGGTTGATTGCATCCCGGGGGCACATAGCGATACACCTATGGCAGGCTACACATACCCGTGAGTTGACATGGATGCGATCTCCCTCAATTCTGAAGACGCCGTAGGGGCAATTCTCCACGCAGCGACCGCAGAGCATGCACTGGGCATGATCGACACTGATCTTATAGCGGAGCGGAACGCTCCCGATGGTCATGCCACATACCTCCCGATGATCGGCTCACCTGCCTTTGGCATGGCCATCTCTTCGACATCGGGTTCCATGGTGCGGATTGCTGCCTCCTCGCTGGAAATATACAGCCGGTTTCCCTTCACTCCGTATACCAGTGGCCGGAGCTTGATCCGGTCGGTGAACCCGACCATGCTCTCTTCGTTTGCCACCACTATAGCGAAGGGTCCGTTCATCAGTGCTGATCCGTAGGCAAGTCTGATGGCCCGAAAGATTTCCTTCTCTCGTTCCGGCATCTGGTCAATCTCGTCCCAGAAGGGTGGTGCAAATGCCTTTACCGCGGTCTCGATAGAAAGACCATGGCGGCGAACCAGGAGGTCGAAGAGATAGGCTACAACTTCAGTGTCGGTGTACATGGTGCATTGGTACCCGTAGGACTCTATGTACCGGCGATTCGTACCATAGGAAGTAATCTCCCCATTGTGAACCACGCTCCAGTTCAGGAGATTGAACGGATGCGCTCCCCCCCACCAGCCGGGGGTATTGGTGGGATACCGGTTATGGCCCATCCACAGGTAGCCCTTGTAGTCCTGAATGCGATAAAAATCTGCAACCTCATCAGGCCATCCCGATGCCTTGAAGACGGCGACGTTCTTTCCCGATGCAAATATAAGAGCCCCGGGTATGGATGTGTTGACCTTCATCACCAGATGCATCACAACATCGTCTTCCGGGGTGAGGCTCCTTGGCATCAGATGAGGGTCCGGCCTGAAAAAGAACCGCCAGGGGATGTGGACTTTTCTGAGCGATGCCTGCTCGTAAGTCGGGATCGCCTCATCATGCTCGATTACTCCCCACTTTGAGAGCTCCTCTTCAACCAGGGGTTTTGTCTCGTGCAGGTTGTCAAAGAAGACATGAATTGCATAGTAGTCCCTGAAATCCGGGAATGCACCATACACTGCATACCCTGCCCCCTCTCCGCTGCCCCGCTCGTCCATCTCCGACAGGGCAGCCCGAATACCGGTCCCGTCCATCCGCTGACGGGCGCGGTCGATAACACCAATAATTCCGCACATTGTCAATCACAGGTATAGTCAGCACATGCTCCGTTTATGTGCTCATTAGGTATGCTCAATTAAGTATAAATATAATTGGGTAGAAGCTATTTTCCATATGACCAGAGATGTCGTAGGTGAAATGCTGGAACGGATCGACGCAGATTTAGTGAAATTCCTGCGCCTCCAGTTCACCGATATCCAGGGCCAGCCGAAAAACGTGGCTATCCCGGTTCAGCAGGCTGAGAAGGCCCTGACCGAGGGAATATGGTTCGATGGGTCTTCCATCGAAGGCTTCGCACGGATCGAAGAATCAGACATGCTGCTGAAGCCCGACCCAGCAACCTATACTATCCTCCCCTGGCGACCGGTCGATGCACGGGTTGCCCGGTTTATATGCGATATCTACACCTATGGCGATAAACCCTTTGAGGGAGATCCCCGCTATGTTCTGAAGAAAACGCTTGAAGAAGCAAAAAAGATGGGGTTCACCTTCAACACCGGTCCAGAGCTTGAATTTTTCCTGTTCAAGATGGTTGACGGAAGGCCTTCGACCCAGTTCCAGGATTATGGTGGATACTTCGATCTTGCTCCGACCGATCTTGCTGAAGATGTCAGGCGCGAAATCGTCTTTGCCCTTACCCAGATGGGATTTGAGATCGAAGCGTCACACCACGAAGTTGCAGAGAGCCAGCACGAGATCGATTTCAAGTATAGTTATGCCCTCGATACAGCTGACAAGGTGATTACCTTCAAGTTTGCAACAAAAACCCTTGCGCTCCAGAGGAATCTCCATGCAACGTTCATGGCAAAGCCAATCTTCGGTATTAACGGGAGCGGAATGCACACCCACATGTCACTGGCAAAAGATGGCAAGAATGCTTTCTACGATCCCGACGGATCCATGCAGCTCTCCCAGAGTGCCCTCCACTATATCGGCGGACTTCTTAAACATGCAAAGGCGATCACCAGGATTGCCAACCCGACCATCAATTCCTACAAACGTCTCGTTCCAGGATATGAAGCGCCATGCTACATTTCCTGGAGTGCTACCAACCGGTCAGCGCTGGTGAGGGTTCCGGCTGCCCGCGGTAACAGTACCCGTGCCGAATTCAGGAGTCCGGACCCGATGTGCAACCCGTACCTCACCTTTGCCGCAATGCTCGCTGCAGGTCTTGACGGGATCAAGAATAAGATCGAGCCGCCAGAGAGCACTAACACCAATATCTACCATCTCACGGCAGATCAGCGAAAGAAGATGGGGATCGAGATGCTTCCCGGAAGCCTGATTGACGCTCAAAACGAACTTGAAAAGGATTCAGTCCTCACCAAGGTTATGGGGCCCCACGTCATGGAAGGTCTCACCAGTATTGCAAACCTGGAGACTGATATGTTCAGACTGGCTGTTCATCCCTGGGAAATCGATCGATACCTTGCCAACTACTAATTTTTTTTCCTGGATAAAATTAGGTAGTTATTTATAGTATGGACCAATAACTTCCTTCCACCGTAATGTCTGAGCCTGCAATAAATTTCGGGGAGGATGGTGACACTGGGCCCTACCTCCAGGAGTTCTCTGTCATCACACCAAACCGTAGTTCGCTTAAATGGCTTCCGATTAAAGGAGACGGATTAACCATTTACTTTGAAAGGGATCCAACCAAGGGTAAAGTGGAGGACTATGGTCCAGGGGTTCGCGGTGAGAACAGCGAATGAAACTTATCAGAGCAATTGTTCGTGAGGAACGTCTCCCCTTCGTCCGGAAGGCACTGGAATCGCGGGGGGTGTATGGCATGACCGTTACTCATGTACAGGGAAGAGGCGAGCAGGCCGGAGTCCATCTTCAGTTCCGGTGTGGAATCCTGAACATCGATCTCCTGCCAAAGATTGCAATCGAAATTGTCGTGAAAGATGATCAGGCTGACATGGTGATTGATGACGTCTGTACTGCAGCACATCTGGGAAAACAGGGAGATGGAAGGGTTTTCCAGTTTCTCCGCGCGGCACAGGTGCTGCGCATGCTCTTTGAACCAGGGGCTCCTGTCCTTTCCCCTGGTTCTCCATGTTTTTTTATTTTTTCGGATTCACCTCCCATATTTATTCAACAAATATCTATATATACGATGGAAGGCAATTTCCATCCACCTGAAAGGGGTTGTCCCTCTCAGAAAACTGGTGATTTCAATGAGCATCGGTGAAGAAATCAATCAATCGGCCGGTATTCCCGCTGCGGGTGAAATCCTGACGCTATCAGGGATGGCATATCCGCATGCAGGGTATCTCCCGCTGCTGGACGGCCATCCCGGCTCTGTGCTCAGGAAGCTGAACTGGGAAGGATTCATCAAGAAACTGACCATCCTGCCGTATTTCTCCGCGGATGCGATATGTTTATAAGCAGTCTGTTAAGGTAGTGATGTGATTATGCAGGATCCTCGCATCCTGAAAAAACAGGTATTCATCTTCGTGGTGAAAGAATGACACTCGATACAGGCACAACAGCATGGCTCCTGACAGCGACTGCTCTTGTCATGCTGATGACCCCGGGGGTAGGATTCTTCTATGGGGGTCTTGTACGGCGAAAGAATTTCATCTCCATGGTGGCCCTCTCATTCATCGTATTTGCTTTGGTGAGTCTCCAGTGGGTACTCTTCGGGTACTCGCTCTCATTCGGGGGAGATATCGGAGGATTTATCGGGAATCTGGATTTCGCCGGATTATCCGGAATCGGCATGGAGGCCGGTGATGCAGGCTATCCTCCGCTCCTGTTCGTCGCATTTCAAGGGGTATTTGCGGCTATAGCGATGGCCATCGTCACCTCGGGATTTGCGGAACGGGTCAAGCTCTCGGCATTCATACTCTTTGCCCTCCTCTGGACGACCCTGGTATACGACCCCCTGGCTCACTGGGCATGGGGTGGTGGCTGGGCATCGGTTGTTGGATCACTCGATTTTGCAGGTGGGACAGTAGTCCACATCAGCTCGGGTTTTGCCGCTCTGGCTGTGGCGATGGTAATTGGGAAGCGTTCTGGGTTTGGACAGTACAGCATGGAACCGCATAACATTCCGATGACCCTGCTCGGGGCAGCACTCCTCTGGTTCGGCTGGTTCGGATTCAATGCCGGATCCGCGCTGGCAGCAAATAGCATTGCGGTAAACGCATTCATGGTCACCAACATTTCCGCGGCAGCGGGAGCCCTTGCATGGCTCGCAGCCAGCTGGTACCGCGGAAAACCGAGTTCGCTCGGGATGGTGAGCGGTGCTGTGGCAGGGCTGGTCGCCATTACTCCGGCAGCCGGGTTCGTGGATGTCGGTGCCTCCATCGCGATTGGTGCAATCGCCGGCCTCATTTGTTACGGGGCCATGCTCTTCCGGCTAAAGAAAGGGCTCGATGAGAGTCTGGATGCCTGGGCCGTCCATGGGATGGGCGGTCTCTGGGGGGCCTTTGCCACCGGCATATTCGCGACCGTTGCTATCGGAGGATATTCCGGGCTGATAGAAGGGAACCTTAATCAGTTCATCGCAAATGCTGTCGGAGCCCTTGCCGCACTGGTATATGCATTCGTGGTGACGCTGGTGCTCGCCTACATCGTTGACAGGACTCTCGGCCTACGAGTTTCTGAAGAGGAAGAATATGTCGGGCTGGATATATCACAGCATGGTGAACGTGCTTAGGAGGGTTAGCCATGAAAATGATAAAAGCCATCATCCGGCCGGAACGGCTTGAATTCGTAAAAAAGGCCCTCGAGAACCAGGGACAATACGGTATGACCGTCATGCCCGTTGAGGGGAGGGGAGACCAGAAAGGCATCTCCCTCCAATATCGCGGTGGTGCCATCATAGTCGACCTTATTCCCAAAGTCCAGATTGAAGTTGTGGTAAAGGATGCTGATGTCGATCGGCTCATCAATGCAATCTGCGAGGCAGCAAAGACCGGTAAAATTGGCGATGGAAGGATCTTTGTCCTTCCGGTGGAACGTTCCATTAAAGTCCGTACCGGTGAACAGGAATCGTAAGAAACCTCCTCCACAGATCCCTTTCATTTTTCTTGGTGTGATGTTTATTCATCACATGCATGAAAATACACTCTTTCCCACGTGATTCATTTCACAATCTATATTCCCGGATGCTCCTCACCTGTGAGTATTGACCTCCGAAATGCAGCATGATGAAGCTGTTTCACCACAGATCGGCACAATTCTGATGGTAGCCATCGTTGTGCTTTTAGCAGCTCTCATCATCCTCATGTTTCACCTTCCAGATTTTTCTGATCCGATACACCCTATTCCTTCATTCCTGGAAATATCTGGAGTCTACCATACTGATGAACATGGGATCCTGAACTATGACTCCCGGGTTATCCTCCTGCACAATGGAACTGAACGGTTTGAGAATGGCGGCCTTCGGGCAGAATTTTTCCGGAACGGGACGAAAATTTCAGCAGTAATTGAAACAATGAACGGCAATGAATTCATATCCACCCATCACTACGGAGTCCAGACCATGGGCGGACTCGGTTGTTCCGGGCTTTACTGGGA
>JAAEES010000116.1 GCA_013415575.1 Methanomicrobiales archaeon
ATCGACCTCTTCCGGAACCTGTGGCACTCCTTGTTCAGGCTGGATGGAAGGAACCGGTTCGTCCAGGGATGAAGTAAGAGGCATTGCAAGAGCTTTCCTCCAGTCAGCTGTCTCCGCTCCATCAGAACCTGATAGTCCGGCCTGCTCTTGGGGGCCAGCCTCTTCCCGTGTGTATTCAGAGATTGCCGGGGTGGCATCATCATTAGCGCGGTTCTGACCGGGAACGCCCGGTGAACCGGCACCGGGTTGTACGGACCGGATTTCAGAACCAGAATCTGTTTTCAGGTGTTTTTCAGGTTCCTGCTCAGAGAATGATTCTTCATGAAGGGAAGACGTGATGCCGGTGGCCGGTATTAATTCCGGAGATACGATGCACAATGGCTCTTGGTCGATCTGTACTTTCCAGGATGGATTGAACTCAAGAGAGAGGCGGATCTGGGCCGCATCGAGGTCGGAGATGATGGCATCCACTCTCGCGAAGCGGTGGGTGCAGATCATGTCCAGTGCTGCATCACTGGCAAGATCGTCATATTCTGCAAGGATGATTTTTCCCTGATCAAAGACGAGGAGAATCGTACTTCCGTTATGGTTGATCCTGCAGGAGCCCCGAAATGCATCAACATGGAGGTGGTTGAGGAGGGATATGAGACTGGCATTCCGTTCCAGTAACCGGAACTTCCCCCGTGGAAGTTCCATCAGAGGGAGGCCTTCCTTCACAGATGGCTCCGGCACCAGGCTGGAAGATTTTGGTAGTTGCCCGACTGTGCCAATCGAAAAAGGTGATTTCAGCTCCGTATCACCAGATCCTGAACCGGCACTGGCGACCCGACCGGACGGTATTTCGAGGGAGGATTCTTTGCGGTCGGCACCAATAATCCCGTTATCGTGGCGGACGGGAAGCACCGCATCAGAGACCTTCGATACGGTCTCAAGAGATCCCTGGACAGGCACAGGGCCTCCCCTGCTCTCGTTCGCTGGTTTTTGGTCGGGGAGAACCAAAGGTTCATTGGAAGGGGGAAAAATTGTAGCGATTACATATTTTGGCCGGGGGGAGTAGTCCGGGAGATAATCATCCAGAAATGTTTTAGGCGCGCCATTCTGCCCGTGGGTATTATCTTTTGATTCCGGCATGTACCCCCCAGAATGATATTAATCAACCTGATTAACATTCACCATTAAGGTGAATCTCAACAACCAAGAATAGTATGAATCAATCATAAAGATATCTGTTCCAGGTTTCCGATGACGGTAACTATACAGGAAACTTTAATTACGCACTTCGGAAAAAACGCCGGGATATAAGGTTCCGCGATTCACCAGCCTCATCGCCCGGGTTCAGGTGATGAGGGTCATTGAATCGGCATCAGGAACTCGAGCAGAATCGGAATACCTGCAATGACCACCGACCGGGACGATCCCGCCTATATGGCACGGTTCAACCATTTCCTCGCGATGCTCACAGATGATGATCCCTCCCACAGATGGAAGGCTGCGGAGGTGCTTGCCCGCCTTGGGGATGAACGTGCTGTCCAACCCCTGATCCGGGCACTCTCTGATGAAGACTGGCGGGTTCGACAGAAAGCTGCATGGGCTCTGGGCCGGATCGGGGACCCGCGGGCGCTCTCCCCCCTCCGGCATGCTCTCCTGCATGAACGGGAGGGGGTCAAGGAGATCATTAATGAAGCTCTTGACCGGATTAAGGGAATAGGCCGGCCGCCATTCTGATCCATTTATTTTTTTCATTTTCATTTTCCTGACCGTCCGGGATCCACTGGTACCGCTGGAAACAGGTTTATAAATTATTATAGGTCATGCGGGGAATAATTAAGGGAAAGCCATTCCTGTTCTCATACCCGGTGTGAATGCAGGATCCCGGGATGAGCTTCCAGGACAGGGAGACGATAATGGACAGCAAGGACACCGGTCTTGAATTTGATCAGCAGCGGATAGAGAAGCTTAAGGAGCTCCGTACGGCAGGATATTCCCTGTATCCCCCCGTTTTTAAGCGGAAGAACACGATCGCCGGGATTCGGGAGAGGTATTCAGATGCCGGGCACGAACGGAGTGAAGACCGTATCACCACCTCAGGGAGATTATTCACCGTCCGGAACCATGGCAAGACCATTTTTGCCGATCTCGGCGACCAGGACGGGAAAATCCAGCTCTATATCAGGAAGAACGATCTCGGTGCAGAGCAGTTTGAGTTCTTCACCCGCTTCATCGAGCGGGGGGATCTCATCGGTGTCAGCGGGCATGTGTTCCGTACCAAACTCGGGGAGCTCACTATCTGGGTGGATCAGATTGATCTCCTCGCAAAGGCGCTCCTCTCCCTTCCGGAGAAGTTCCATGGCCTGACGAACGTAGAGAAACGGTACCGGCAGCGGTATATCGACCTGATCGTGAATGAGGAGAGCAGGAAGAATTTCCGAACACGGAGCAGGGTCGTATCGCTGCTCCGATCGTACCTGACCGACAGGGAATTCCTCGAATTTGAGACCCCCATCCTCCAGCCTATATACGGCGGTGCCAACGCACGACCTTTCACTACCTACCACCACTACCTCGACCAGAATCTGTTCCTTCGCATCGCACCCGAGCTCTATCTTAAGCGGCTGGTAGTGGGCGGGTTCGAGAAAGTTTTCGAGATGGCACGAAATTTCCGGAATGAGGATATCGACACCCAGCATAACCCCGAGTTCTCCATGGTGGAAATATACGAGGCATACCGGGATTACCATGATATGATGGCGTTGACTGAAGGGATCATCGCACACCTGGTCTACGCGATTCACGGGTCGTACACGATACCGTATGGAGAGGAGACCCTCGATTTCTCCCCGCCATGGCGACGCCTCTCCATGGAGGAAGCGGTGCACGAGTATGCCGGTATTGACGTTCGTTCGGTCGATACAGTCCAACTGAGAAAGATAGCCGTGGAGCAGGGTATCGAAGGGTACGAACAGGCCGAATCATGGCGGGAATACCTCTTTCTTTTCTTCGAGGAATTTGTCGAGGACAAGCTGGTCCAGCCGACACTTGTCTATGATTTTCCGGTTGAGAACTCTCCCCTGGCAAAAAGGCACCGGTTTAAAGACGGATTCACCGAGCGGTTCGAGTTGTTCATCTGTGGAATGGAGATTGCCAATGGGTTCTCGGAATTAAACGATCCCCTCGATCAATACGAGCGGTTCCGGTGTCAGGATGAACGGAGGAAGGCCGGGGATCTCGAGGCACAGATGCTCGACTATGACTTTATTACCGCACTTGCCTACGGAATGCCGCCGACAGGCGGAGTCGGTCTCGGGATTGACCGGCTGGTAATGCTCCTTACGAATCAGAGCTCGATCAAGGAAGTGATCCTCTTTCCCCAGATGAAGAAAGAGCAGGATCGGACCACCGGAGGCGGAGAAGATAACTCCGGATAGTTATCTTTTTCGCTGATTGATCTGGTCTGTGGCAATAAAAAAGTGCAGATGAGGGCCGAGGTTATCCCGATAACCCCGACGGGATGATAACTGCGGTGGCAAAAAGGATTGCGGCAATTAAAATCCCTACGGCAACATTTCCATTTTTCAGTTGTTTTGTTTTTTCATTCAATTTGTGATCTTGGAGAAGGTGGAGTAGCCGATGTGAGATCTACCACAGCGAGGAGAAGGGCGATGATGAGCTGAATCAATCCGACAAATGCATTCACAAGCTCCATGGTTCTGCACCTCTGTGAGGTTCACCAGAATATTCAGTCTTGACTATAAGGAAATCTGTGATCCAGACCAAATTCGGACTATATATAGACTTTTTTTCTTGGTTGAAGGATAATTAAGGGGTTTAGCAGATATTCTGCGCAATAACATACGGCTGAACTATCCGTGAAAATACAGGCAATCTTTATATATTCATACGGAAAGGGATAATTTATATATCTGATCGGATACAGAGCCTCGGTTTCCTGCCGGACAGAGAATACCACTACCAGTGTACTATTCTCAGGCCGTAGTAGTGACGGGAATATCCTGAATGAAATCGGGACATCGGGCCTTTACGGCTGAAAGCTGGGAGTCTGTTCTATGGAGTGATGAGGTATGCGAATCAAAAGAGAATCATTAGCTTTTGTGCTCATAGCGAGCATTATCCTTTTATGTTCTGCAGCAGGGGCTGCACAGGTGTTTTCAACATCTGTTCCAATCTCCTTTATCCAGAACAACGGACAGACCGATGAACAGGTTCTTTACTTCGCTGATGCCGCTGGCTATACGCTGTACCTGACGGGACAGGGTGAGGTTATCAGCACGGCTGAACCCGTATCAGTAATTACCGTTTCATACAC
>JAAEES010000117.1 GCA_013415575.1 Methanomicrobiales archaeon
GTCCCGGGCTTTCCACCGTCAAGAACCTTCCGGATATTCCCGGGTTCATGGCCGTTCACAATCTTTACCTCGTGCACATTCTTGGCATACCGGAGCAGCTCGACTACCCGTGTCTCAAGGACCATATCCTCGAGATTCATGTCCAGGAGTTCTGCCGCGGTGATATCGGGGATAAGTTCTGCATCCGGATTGATGAAGGGGTTGTCGGTATAGAGGCCGTCCACGTTCTTCACGAGGATAAGGTTCTTTGCGCCGAGCACCTCGGCGGCGAGAAACGCACCGGTATCGGTCCGGTTGGGCGGTATGGCGCCGATCTCGGCCGGTTGCTCGTACAGGCCATAGGGGGGTGTCCCATGGGTCACCGGGAGCACCCCGATGCTCATCAGCATCGGAAGTTCGAGGAGATCCCCGGTATGGATCCGCATCCCTCTCCATCGCGAGAGCAGGGTTGATACCATGATTGCGTTCTGTTCGCTGATCTTTCCGGCAAGTTCGGCGAGGATACCGGTGGGCATGCCGAGGTCGAGGCCGACATCGAGGATATGCCGGACCCTGACCCCTCCGCCGGTGACCACCAGGATCTGGTTCTGGCGTGAAAGCTCCCCGATCTCCTCCAGGAGAGGAAGTACGACATCCCCTCCATAGTCGATGATCCCATGCCCGCCAATCTTGACCACGTTCAGGCTGGGCATCAGCCGTATCTGGGGTCTTCCTTCGTATCGTTCCAGCAATCCCCGCCGGACAAGCGACTCCCCCTGTAATTTGCTTTCCACATCGAACCGTCCACGTTTCATGGGCCTTCTCCTCAACCTTTTTATCCTAAATAGTTAATACACTATGCTCGATACCAGTTGGTATAACATATCATTTGGTTTATCAATTGGTTCGAGGTGCACACATGAAGATCTATGTCAGAGAGCGGTTAAAGGTCCGTGAGGGGGTCCGGCAGCCGATGTACCGGATAGTGGCAGTCACCGGCGGGCAGGTCCAGATTGAGCTGACCCACTTCCGGAAGTTCGAGATTGAGCAGATCGCAAAGGATGTCGGCGCAGAAGTCGTCTACCTTGAAGAAATCCCGGATGAAGAGAAGCAGAAGCACTAATCCCTTTTTTTACCCGTCCTGACCCACATCACGCAACAACCGCATGGCTTTTTCTTTCCTCATGGCCATTAGTACCATGACAACGATTCCATGACCTCTCTCTCCATTGACCTGATCTTCGAATCCGTACTTCGCATCCACCTCTTCGAAGAGAAAGCGATATCGGTCACCTTCACAGGATCCGGGATCAGGATCAAACTGCCCACCACGCGGAAGCTGGCAGAATTCCTTGATGTCCCCCACTACTACGTCCTTCCCTACTTCGCCATGATGGAGCAGGAAGCACTGGTCACCCGGGCCGAGCGGGTGGGAATCATGACCACGCCGGCAGGCACGGAACGATACCTGGCCCTCTTGAAAGAGCGCTACCCTGCCGAGGGAGTGGCAATCCTCGGCCCTGTTATCTACGCCGAACTGATTGGCAGGGTGTCCCGGGGCTGAAAAACCAACTGGTACACCAACAAACCGTGAAATCTGACTGCGCCGATACTTTAGAAATTTGATTGCAGAAAACACGAGAATTTAAGTACTTCCCTTTATATCAAACAAAAATATTTATTAAACGTGAAGAGTTAATCACTGGTACGCACCACGGTGACCACCCGTGGTGCGATCGTGCAATCGTAAGAGTGTCGTCCGAAGAGCGGTCAGGGTTTCCGGCAGGCCGTTTCCATGTCCATGGTCCAACCGGCATCCTGCCAGCCCTCCCCGCAGGGGTCAGGCTCATCCCCTGCTGGGAACGCCCCGGGGCTTCACCGTGGTATCGGTGAATCTGACCTTTCTTCCCGTAGAATGACCACCTCTCATTTTTTTCTTCCGGCAGGACTATTTCGCATGCCCGCCAATAGGGTGGACAGATGCGGTGCAGTGCACTGGCCAGCGGGAGCAGCGGCAACTGCCTTTATGTCGAGTGTGGCGAAGAGGCCCTCCTTGTAAAAGATTCGGGGGATCCTGGTCACCCATGAACACATCGACCATATCCGGGGAGCCTATGCCCTTGCCCGCCAATTGAAGGTCCCGATCTACGCCACCGGGGGCACCCTCCACGAGATCATCCGGTGCCGGGGGTCGGGGACGATTGCCGTCGACCTGGTCCGGTGCCGGTGGGACGAGCCTCTGGAGATCGGTAATGTTTCCATCGAGGCATTCCCGGTCTCTCACGATGCAAAGGAGCCCACGTCGCTGTGCTGCTGTACCGATACCGGGGTGATCACCACGGAGATGGAGGGGTGGCTCTCCCGCTGCGACGGGCTGGTGCTGGAGAGCAACCACTGCCCCGAGATGCTCCGGACCGGGCCCTACCCCGAGATGCTGAAGCGGCGGATCCGGTCACGGCGGGGTCACCTGTCAAACCCCGATGCAGCCGCGTTCATCAGGACCCGCTGCATGGATATCACGACTATCATGCTTGCCCACCTCTCCGAGGTGAACAATACCCCGGAAAAAGCCCTGGCTTCAGTGAGGGAATGTGCGGGCCTCTTTGCCGGGGACCTCGAGATCGCGATCGCCTCGAATCCTGGCCCCGATGCCGGGTGGCCACGGCGAATCCGGTTGTAGTCCCCCTCCGATGGGAACCCTTATTCCCTGATCCCGCCTATGCTGTTCTCAAACCAGAGCCCGCGTATGGATTTTATGGAATTCGCCCGCATCTGCGAGCAGCTGGAAGGGATCTCCGGGCGGCTCGAGATGATCGGCGTCATCAGCCGGATACTCCCCGATCTCCCCGATGACGAGCTCCCGATCTTTATCCGGTTCGTGATGGGGAGGATCTTCCCGGACTGGAGCCCGGAAAAGCTCGGGATCGGGCCGAATCTCCTGTACGAGGGGGTCGCCTACGTGGCAGGGATTCAGAAGGACGACGTGGTGCAGGTCATCAACCGCACCGGCGACGTGGGACAGGCGGTGGAGGAGCTTCTGGCACAGAAAGAGCAGACCTCGTTCTTTTCCGAAGACCTGACCCTTGCCGATGTGTACCGGGATCTTTCGGCCATCGCTTTATCGGAGGGAAAGAAGTCCCAGCGGGAGAAACTTCTCCTGGTACGACGGCTGTTCACCAATGCAAAACCGCTTGAAGGGAGATACCTCTCCCGTATCATGCTCGAGGATCTCCGGATCGGTGTTGGCGAGGGGAACGTCAGGGAGGCCATCGCCCGGGCGTTTGCGGTGGATACGGCTTTGGTGGAGCATGCTTTTCAGGCCATCAACGACCTCGGGAAGGTCGCCCTCCTTGCCAAGGAGGGAAGCGCCCGCCTCAGCGATGTCAGGATCGAGCTCTTCCACCCGGTGCGGATGATGCTTGCCCAGCAGGGAACAATCGTCGGGGCGGTTGCCGATAACGGGGCGATGGCCGCCGAGTACAAGTATGACGGGAGCAGGTTCCAGTTCCACAAAAAAGGTGAGCACTGCAGAATGTATTCCCGGAAACTCGAAGACGTGACCGCTGCCCTCCCCGATGTGACCGAGATCCTGATGGCCGCTACCACCCATGACGTTATCTTCGATGGTGAGGTCATCGCCATCTCCGGAGGAAAACCTATGCCGTTCCAGACCGTGCTCCGGAGGTTCCGAAGGAAATACGGCATCGAGTCGATGCGGGAGGAGATCCAGATGGTCCCAAACGTCTTCGATATCCTCTATCTCGATGGGGAGACCCTGATCGATCTCCCTCTCTCCAAACGGCGGAAAAATCTGGAGGGAGTGCTGACGAAGCATGTGGCCCCTCAAATCGTAAGCGACGACCCGGAAGAGATCGATCGGATGTACCAGGAGGCCCTTTCCGCCGGACATGAAGGCCTGATGCTGAAGGTACCGGGATCACCCTATACCCCCGGGGTCAGGGGGAAGAACTGGATCAAGATCAAGCCCGATGTCGACACCCTCGACCTCGCGGTCATCGGTGCCGACTGGGGGGAGGGGAAGCGGGCCCACCTCTTCGGCTCATTCCTCCTTGCCTGCCAGGAGCGGGGTGAACTCGTCCCGCTCTCAAAAGTGGCGACCGGCTTTTCTGACGAGCAGCTCCAGGAGATCTTTGCCCTCCTGAAGGACCGGGTGATCAGCCAGCAGGGTAAGGAGGTGCGCTTCGAACCCGGGGTGGTGATCGAGGTTGGTTACTCCGAGATCCAGAAGAGCCCGAATTACAAGAGCGGGTTTGCCCTCCGGTTCCCCCGCTTTATCAGGTTGCGGGATGACAAGTCCATCGATGAGATCGAGACCCTTGACAGTATCAGGGAGCGGTACCAGCGCCAGGGCGGGAATCGTTCTCACGGAGACTGACGCCCTTTGTTTTTCAGACCATCCGGAGCATGGCCGGCTCACCGGCCCGGCCGGATTATTTCCACGCGGTTCCCCAGATACCGGATGATCCGCTCCACAACTTCCTCCCAGATAACATTTCCCCCCGGGATCATCCCTTCGATTTCCCTGCCGATGTCATCATCCCGCTCCCGGACGGCCCGTGCAATGATCGATCCTTTCGCATACGATGCCGGAACGATTCCGTCTGCATCCCCGTCGATGATACCGAGCACCGGGATGCCGAAGTGGGAGGCGATATGACCGCAGACGGCAGTGGTGTCGTCCCCTACGCTGACGATCCCGCAGGTCCCGGGAGTGATCTCGTCATAGATCCGGTGACCGCAGTGATCGATGAAGAGCACCCGGCCTGGTCCCGTCCGCGGTTCCCGTACGGCCGGATGCGTTGTCCTGATAGCCCCGCTCTTGCACCATACCATCGAGAGGTTGGTCACGGGCTGCCCCTCCAGCTTCTCCAGCCCGTGCTCTTTGGGCCGCATCCCCGAGACCGGGATGATGGCCCCGCCTTCTTCTCTCAGCATAACTTCTGTAGCGGTGGCCTGGCCAATCACGATCCCGTTCACGTAGACTGCCTCGCCCGGAAGACAGCCCCTGATGGTCCGTTCCGCGGCACTCCGCGACTCCGGTGCCCTGACAGACTCAATGACGTACCCTGTTTTCTCCGCGATATCTCTCGCCAGGGCATCGGGCTCCCGGTTCCAGAGGTAGAGGATGCGGCTCGAGGCCTCGAGCTGGATGAGCCCTCGGGGAGCGAGGCGTGAAGCAACGATCTCCCCGAAAATCCGCCCTGATTCCGGGGTTTTCCCATGGTTGACGAGAACCGTTTCCAGAGGAAGGTTCCTGATCACCATGCTCGGGGGAAGGCCGGCCTGCTCGCACGGGATCCCGGACTCCTCGGCAGCAGTCCGGGCCATCACCCCGGCCACGATGATCCGGGAGGGCGCGAGCCGGTCGATGAGGACGGCAATGTCCCCGGCATCGAAGACTTCGGGGCCGTGAACAACGAGAATAAGTGTATCAGGCATAGTGACAGGGGAATTCCGGCATTCCGGCGGGATTTAGGTGTACAGAAATGGGATCCCGGTGGTCATAAGCGTGCGGTTCATGCCTTCCGGAATGATTGCTCCTGTCTCAAAACACCAGGATGACTATTATGTACCATGAGGGACAAGGATGCTCCTGATGAGAATCATGCTCATGGCCGGCCTGGCGGTGATGATGCTCCTCGCGGCGGGATGTACAGCCCCCCCGATCAGCCCGCCGGGGGTTCCGGGGACGCCGACCATTCCGGCCATTCCACCCTCACCGGAAGAAACAGGCAATGACTCCACAGGAATTTCGGGAACAGGACAGGCGGCACCGGCAGCCACAACTGTCCCGGGAACAGCAGTGACCCCTCAGCCAACAGCGATAAATGTCTCCGGGGTGTTCATTCCGGCCCCAGCGGCACCGGCGGCAACTCCTGCCACTCTGCCGTCAGCACCGGGAACAACAACGACGGTCGCTCCCACGACTGCTGCTGCACCGGTTTCCCCGCCAGCTGCAGTCAGCATTCCGGTTCCCTCACCTCCACCGGTAACCGGTACGGTCTCTCCGCCCGTCGTGCCCACCCCTGGCACCCCCATAGTGACCCCGAGCCCCACCATGCCGCAGCCGTCACCCGGCACCCTGACGCCGACAACGATGGTCACCCCACCGCTTCCCACGACCACCCCGCCAACCACCATCCCGACACCGAAAGCGACGTAAGAAGAGATTATTT
The DNA here is from genome assembly GCA_013415575.1 of Methanomicrobiales archaeon. GTDB lineage: Archaea > Halobacteriota > Methanomicrobia > Methanomicrobiales > Methanospirillaceae > UBA9949. The sequence goes on from JAAEES010000117.1 coordinate 6,177, forward strand.
CAAAAGAGACCGAATGGTGCTGAGAACCGGTTCCTGGAGCAGGCCCCGGTTCTCACGGGTTATCTCAAACAGGAGTACATCGTTGCGCTCTTTTATCGATTCGATGAAGGGTGTGCCTTTCCTGGCGATGGTGGCAATGAAGAGGCGGTCACGCTCTAAGAGTCTGACAATCAATTCCCTGAACAGGACCGAATAGCACTCCATCTTTCCGATTTCGTCGATGATGACCGGAT
>JAAEES010000118.1 GCA_013415575.1 Methanomicrobiales archaeon
GACACCGGTTCCGGCAATCGCATTCAAGGCAAGGAATGCCTCGGTCGGCCATATACCGTATAGCTGTGCCGCATAAACCGCCACGGCATCGATGAAGGTATGCCACCCTGTCGCTGCGAGAAGGAAGAGGATCCTTGCTCTCACCACCGCGAACATGACGAGCAGGGTGAAGGTGATCTGCAGGATCAGGGTCGTGATCCGCTCGAGGAGGCCTGGCAGAATGTCGATCGGATTGAGATTCCGGATGGTTTCCAGGGCCGCGAGCTGGGCAGGGTCGATCAGGGAGGTGTTTGTCAGAATGGCATCAAGAGAACCTGAAGTGATGAGGATATAGTTGATCAGGGAGAAAACCACGAGGACGGCTACGAAGATGCATTCAATGCCGCCCCAGCCGGCGCCGAAGAGGAGTCCCTGTTCCCGGTTGCGGGTGAGGGATTTCCGGGGGAAGAACCGGGAGAAAACGAGGTAGCGGATCCCTTCCTCGAGGATTCCCGCCAAAAGACCGAGAAAGATGGCACCAGCGGCGAGAACCATGGCGGGATCGGAAGTGACCGCACCCACCCATTCCGTGAAGGGCTGCTGGAAGACGAGCAGCAGCGGGATATGGATGACCTGAGTTAGGATGAAAAAGAGCGCTCCGTAGAGGAAGATGATCCACCGGAGATTGAACTTTTTCACCATAGCGTAGCCAAGGAGAATTGGGATGGCAATCTCGAGGACAATAACGAAGATGAACGTCAGGATAACCGCAAGGCTCATTGAGAATGTTGTTGGGAATAAAGGCAAAAAGGATTACCGGAAACCAGAATAATATCGCTGTAGGGGGGGTTTTTCCAGTTCAGAAAAAAAATCAACAAGAATAAAAGCCCTGATGAAACCTGCTTCCGGAAAAGGCAGGTGAAAAAAAGATGGAGAATGTTTGCCGGGAATAAAAAAATCAGCTGAGGTCAGGCAGATAAGAATGAAAAAAGAAGTAGTGGCCTGATGCAGACCCTTCACTTCCAGAGGTAATCGTACACAAACGCTGCAACCACTGCTCCGAGGATTGGGCCGATGATGTAGATGGGGAAATAGACCCAGAGGTTTGCACCACCGAGGAGCCAGTCACCGAGGTACGGGCCGAAGGTCCGGGCCGGGTTGAGAGAGGCCCCTGCTATGTTTCCGGTTGTCGTGATGACGCCGGCGAGCGTGAGGCCGATTGCTATGCCGGCAATACCTGCCGGTGCCCGCTCATCCACCGCAGCTCCCATGATGGCCAGAACCAGGATAAAGGTGCCGACGGCCTCTGCAAGGATCGCCTGAGTGTAGGTGATGCCCGGAAAGGGGGCAGTGGCCCCGAGACCGCCGATGGTGACCGCATCCATCCCCGCACAGGCGGCAAAGATGAAACTTGCAAGAGCACCCCCGATGAGCTGCGATACGATATAGGCACCGGTGTCAGCCCCGGGGAAGCGCCTGGTAATCCAGAGGGCTATGGTCACCGCCGGGTTGAGGTGGGCACCTGAGACCCTGCCCAGAGCATAGATTGCGGCCATGAGGGCAAAGCCAAATGCAAGACCGATAGCCAGCCAGTCGGCAAGACCGCCAAGGGCACCTATGCCGACGTTGAAGGGGGTGGCGGGAGTGGTTCCCCTGGCGAGCATCAGGGTCATGGCCGCTGCCCCGGCCCCGAAGAAGACCAGAAGGAATGTACCGGTTATTTCGGCACAACAGCGCCTGGCAAGCGAGACCAACGCCTATTCCTCCCTGAGCGCTGCAGCGCAGTCGGGACAGAGCATCCGCGGGATTGTCTTTCCGACCTTGTGAGCAGGGAAGGGGTATCCCCCTTCCCAGACATCCAGCTCCTGCCGGATCGTATGCTCCATGCAGGTCCCCATGCCACAGACGATACAGATTGCCACGGCATCTGTTGACCGACCTTCCTTTGCACAGATATAACATTTCATATAAACAGGATGTGCGGACCCCGCCTTTATACCTCTGTCAGGGAATTTTGAATGAATCACAGAACCACGCTCAGGATCCGAAACCATCTCATGATCGCGCTCCGGAATCTGACTGCCCGTTTCACGGGTCCGTAATGGATCCATCGCAGTGACCAGTGGAGCGCCGCCCGGTTTATCGACGGTTGCGAAGAGGGATAGGTATCAACGAACGAGGTAATCCAGGATGACCCGCCATCGTTCCAGTTTCTGGCCGAATGAGTATGTTGCATTCGCCGGGCTGGTGGAGGGCAGCCGTGTGATGACAATCGGGCTGGAAAACGGAGTGTCGTGAATTACTTTTTTGAAGCATTCCGCTGCTTTGCCACCGTTCAGCCCGATGAAACGGATGGTTGGATGTTCCCGGAGAAATCCGGGAATATCATTCATGACCGGGTCCCTGATATCCCGGTCCATCGCACTGGTCTGGAATGCCCGTGAGGCAATCACATCCCAGACGGCAACATGGCGCTCTTCAAGGGCTTCCTGATTCTCTCCGGTTGCCCCATCATCGGCAAGAGAGAAGAGAATCTGCATGATATGCCAGAAATGGTTACGGGGATTGGCATAGTAGCGTTGCGCTGCAAGCGACATCTTCGAAGGGAAGGATCCCAGGATGAGCACCCTCGGATCATTCCCAATGATGGGGGCAAGGCCGTACTCACGGGAGTAAATGCGGTTCATGGGAAATTCATCAGGCATTCTTCAATCAGGATTGATCCAAACCTTCTGATATGCCTTCTTCCACCCGGACTCTCTCTCCGATTGGATCGGAAAAAAGTTGTGGTCAGGCCTCCTGCACCTTGCCAGGCGGCTTCAGCAGGTTCCATGCCACGCCGATTCCGATCAAAGCCAGTACCAGCACATAGGGAAAGACTCCAAGGTAGTTCCCGGTTGATGTCTTAATAAAACCCGCGAGCTGCGGCCCGGCAATGGCGCCGGCACCGTATGCCAGAAAGACCACACCGTAGCAGCGCGGGTAGTCGCAGGTGCCGAAATAGGTGGCGGTTGCCGTGGGGGCAATCGCAAGCCATCCGCCGAGGCACCCCCACAGGATGACAAATGAAAGGATGTAGACCGGAACCGAAGCTGCCTGCCAGAGCAGGGCCGATGCCGCCGCGATCAGCACGAACGAGAGCAATGCCGTGTTCCGCGGTGTGAACCTGTCGGTCAGTGCACCAAAAAGCGGTCGTCCCCCGCCGTTGAAGATGGCAAAGAACCCTACCAGCAGGGTGGCCAGGCCGGCTTCGATGCCGATCTCGGTCCCCACCGGTTTGGAGATGGAGATGGCCATCAGCCCTGCAAGGCAGCCGATGAAATAGCAGAACCACAGGCCATAGAAAGCCGGGGAACGGATCATGGCCGAGCGATCGCACTCGCAGACCACCTCTCCCGGTCTCGGAACCGGCGGGTTCCAGCCGGCGGGTTTCCAGCCGGCAGCCGGAAACCGCAGGGGTAAGGCCAGAAGAACGATCAGGATGATGAAGGCCACGCCGAATGTCCGGAACGTATTCATCACACCGGCCGCGGTGATGAGGTATCCGGCAATATTAGCGGTCAGGAATGCCGAGAAGCCGAAACCGAGCAGGGTCAGACCGACTGCGGTCCCCCTCCTGTCCGGGAACCACCGGGCTGCCACCGCGACCGGCACCCCGTAGGCAATCCCCACTCCGATACCACCGATGACCCCGTACACGATGTAGAGCATCCAGACAGACGTCACCGTTGAGGCAAGCAGCCATCCGAGCCCGGTAAGGACACCTCCGATGATGGTCACGTTCCGTGGCCCGAGGCTCTCGATATATCTTCCGGTGAACGGCATGGCGATGGCAAAGAAGGCAAGGAATACCGAGAAGGGCATCAGCACCTCGTTTGCCGTGACCGTCAGGCCAAGTTCACTTGCGTAGTAGTCGGTCAGCGGCTTGACGAAGACGCTCCAGGAGTAGATGGTACCAAGGCAGAGATTGATGATCATACCCAGCAGCACAAGACCCCAGCGCCCCCGCTCTGCCGGCATGCCAAACAGAGACTCTTCAGTAGACAAATCCAACAACTCCTGATTCAGGTGTACCAAAAACCGGGCTGGAGGAGGTCACTCCTCCAAAGTTGAGACATCGCCCGGATCCATTCCCAGCTCTTTTGCCTTCAGCACCCGGCGCATGATCTTTCCGGACCGGGTCTTGGGGAGTTTATCCATAAATTCGATCTCGGACGGCATGGCGATCGGCCCGATAGTCATCCGGACATGGTAGATGAGATCGGATTTGAGCTTGTCAGATCC
>JAAEES010000119.1 GCA_013415575.1 Methanomicrobiales archaeon
TGACGACCAGCGGGGAAGAAATCTCGGGACGGTCGTGATCCGCGGGAACAATATCCTCTCCATTTCTCCGAGCGCCTGAGACGCTATGACCCAGTCAGAAGAAGACGCGCTGAAAGTGATCCAGCAGAAACCGGAAGGGGTCCTCCAGAGCGATCTCTGGAAGATTCTCGAGGTGGACAGCAGGAAGTGCTCACGGATCGTCAAGAAGCTCCTGGACTCCGGATTGATCGAGCGGATCGAGTTCCGGAAAGAAGGGATCAAGACCTTCATCCTCAAGGCACAGCGACGACCGGTGAATCCCGGCCAGCTCCTGGCCGGTGAAGAGCTGATACCCTGTATCGCCTGCGACCTCGAGTGCGATGTAGTCGAGTGCGCAAAGCTCCTCGACTGGATGTACCAGCTCGCTATCTGTGACGCTGGTGAGTGATTTTACATATCAAGTATTACAATAATAAAAAAACTTAATACCATCCGGGTCCTATTCGTACCTGCTGCCATGGCGGACACAGTCCCGTACATGGTCATCTGAGGCACGTTCCTCTCGAACGAAAACGGTTTCCACACACCGTACAGAGCAATCCGGCATAATCCGCCGGAAACATCCCATTTTTAAAACCTGGTTGCGTGGCATTCATCGACTCATTCTTTGCGGGAGATATCGTCATTCTGGTGAAGACGCTCCTGGTGTCGTATTGTCGGCGTACTCCCGCCGCTGTGGCACCCCACTGATGCGACAGAATCGGCCAGGTATCAGATTACTTTTATCTCGTATCCTGATGCCTGGTTGATTTTTCAGCCCCAGCCGCGGTCGTAGTGTTCAAAACAGGGGATACAGACGATCTTCCCGTCCTGCACCCGGGCCCGTGACTCGGCAACGGTCTCACCGCAGACGGCGCACCGGACTGACCGGAAGATCCTCGCCGTTTCAGGGATATCCACCTTCACCCGGGACACCGTGAACATCTCCTGTTCCGGCAGGGTGAGGAGGGTCCGGACATACTCCGCGGAGATCTTCCGGAACTCCTCCTCTTCTGCTGCCGTTGCCCTGCCGGAAAAGACCTTCGGCCGGAGTTCCGCCAGCCGCGGATCGCCCTTCTGCAGTGAAAACTCGTACCGCTCGGCAACCCGCACCGCCTCGCCGGTCTTCCGGTTGATGAAGGTGTAGGCGCGTTTGGCGTAATCCCGGAAGATGAGATTTCCTTTGCCGATGGTGGTCCCGGCAACATACTGGATAGCATCGATACCGCAGGCATCATTCTCCACGATGGCCACCAGTTCTTCGTCCTTCGGCCGTTCAACACCAAGTGCAGAGAGTCCTGCTGCAGCCGCACGGTACCCGATGGCCAGCCCGGGACAGGAATGCCCGTGGAAAGCAACCACATCTTCGAATGGGGGGAATCCGTTCTTCATGAACTTTCACCAGTCCTTGAAAGGAAATAGGGGAGGGGAGGGATTAAAACGTGTTAACGGGCATCACACCGGAGCTTACCACAGCATAAAACAATGCCGCAGCAAGCAGTATGACGATGAGGAAAAATACGACTACGGCCAGGATGACGGCCCCGGCTGCCCGGCCGGTGGACATCGCCTGGAGCTCCTGGACCCCCAGGATGTAGAGAACGAAGGACCAGATCGCCCCGATGAACCCGATCAGGGGAATCCACCCGATCAGGAGGAAGGGGGTGTCACCGTAGGCGAGTGCCTTGAGCGTCTCCATGTAGCCTTTCCTGCCCCCGAGGATATACACCCAGAGGTGCAGCCAGGCTGCCCCGATGAACAGGACCAGGAGTGTGACAAAGATCATCAGGATGGCAAAGATGATGATCCCGAACCCGGCAGCTGCCGGGATGGCGATACCAAGGCCTTCAAAGATACTGCTGTACGCCGCCCACATCGATGAGAGCGCGACCAGGCTGATAATGACCGACAGTACGGTGTTGATGACCACCAGGATCAGGAAGTACTTGAGGGTATCCCCGAGGTCGGCTTTCCTGACCTTCTGGAAGGTCTCAACCGGTGAAAGGAGGAATCCTTTGACGAGTTCAATGAAATCCATATTTATCCGAAAAATCTCGCCGGGCATCTATTTGAATGTTATGTACACCGGCAGAGCACAGGGAGGCTCAGCCCTCTTCCTCCCTGAAGGATACATCATCCGTCATTCGGTCAGTTTTACCATAGGAAGCCCTGGAACTGTTCTTTCCTAAGTATACAAATCATCCCACTGCCCCGGATCTTCCTGCAGGGAATATATCCTTCCCTTTTTTCGTTTCCGGCTCCCCATTACTATCACGCATATGAAGTACCGTTTCGCCCGTCGCATGTCCTGCATCCCGCCGTCGTTCCTTGGGGAGCTCTTCCGCGTCTCCAGCCAGCGGGGAGTGATCTCATTTGCCGGCGGCCTCCCGGGAAGTGCCCACATCGATGTCCGGGGGCTTGCTGAAGCTGCCCGGCAGGTTTTCGAAGACGAGGGGCGGTCTTCACTCCAGTACTCAACCACCGACGGGCATCTCCCGCTCCGGGAATATATCGCCGCCAGGTACCGGCAGCGTCTGGGCCTCCCGGCGACGGCAGACGAGATCCAGATCGTGAACGGCTCCCAGCAGTGCCTGGACCTGGTGGCAAAGATCCTGGTCAATCCCGGCGATCACATCGGGATGGAGCGACCCGGCTATCTCGGGGCCATCGAAGCATTCTCCCTCTACGAACCGGTTATCCACGCTGTCCCCCTGACCGACAGCGGGCCGGACCTCTCCTCCTTTGCCGCACTGGTCAGGGAGCACCCGGTCCGGTTCTTCTACGGGATTCCGAACTCCCAGAACCCGTCAGGGCGCACCTATTCAGAAGAATACCGGAAAGCGCTGGCAGGGATCCTCGACGGGACCGGGACCCTCTTCTACGAGGATGACGCCTTCGGCGAGCTCTTCTTCGATGGCAGACCCCGCCTCCCGCTCAAACGGTTTCTCCCGGACCAGACCGTGATGAGCGGGTCCTTTTCGAAGATCGTAGCCCCCGGTATGCGCATCGGCTGGATTTATGCCCCGCAACCGGTCCTCGCGCAGTTCAATTGCGCAAAGCAGGCCGCAGACCTCCATTCAAACTTCCTCTCCCAGGTGATCCTCCACCGCTACCTCGCCACCCATGACCTCGATTCCCACGTGCGGAACGTGTCCCGCATCTACGGGGAGCACTGCCGCCTGATGTGCGAGCTTCTCGACGACCTGATGCCGGAGGGGATGACCCACACCACCCCCGAAGGGGGCATGTTCCTGATGTGCACCCTGCCGCCAGGGCTCTCATCGATGGAGGTATTTCGCGAGGGGGTCCGGGAGGGCGTGGCGGTGCTCCCGGGCGTACCCTTCTTTGTCGATGGAGGAGGAGAGGATACCATCCGGCTGAACTTCTCCACTGCTGAGGGGGAGGCCATCCGGGAAGGGCTGGATCGGCTGGCGCGGGTGATTCGGAAGCTCGCATAAACCTGCCATACCACTTTTTATATACGGCGTGGTCGATGGTGCTATTCAGGTGATGTACTATGACGGCCGGGAAGAAGGGTTTTGAAGAGACGTGGCTTGAGAAGGGTGATGCTCTCTATGATCAGTACCAGTACGAAGAGGCACTCGAGGCGTACCGGAGGGTGCGGGCAGTGGACCCGGGATATCTCCATGCCGTCAACCGGATGGGGACCATCCTTTCGCTGATGGACAGGGATGAGGAGGCCCTGGCGTGCTTCACGACGGTCCTTGAACTCGGGTCCGAAAACCCGCTCCTCGCAGATACCGCCCTGAACAACATGGCGGCAATTCTCCGGAAACACGGGCGCTTCGACGAGGCTTTTACCGCCTACGACCGTGCGCTCGATCTCGAACCGAAGAACGTGATGGCCCTCTGCAACAAGGGAAACCTCTTTAGCGATCTGGGGAGGGATGAGGAGGCCCTGGCCATGTACGAGAGGGCGCTGGAGATCGAGCCGGAGAACGCTGCCCTCCTGGTGAACAAGGCGTATGCCCTGACCGGGCTGAACCATCTCGAAGAAGCGCTGGGGGTGATCGATCGTGCACTGGAGCTCGATCCCGGAAACATTGTGGCTCTGAACAACCGGGGCAATGTGCTCTCCGAGCTTTCACGTGACGAAGAGGCGATCCTGATGTTCGAGCGTGCGCTCGAGAACGACCCGGAACGGGTGGCGTCCATGGTGAACAAGGGAATCTCGCTCTCGAAACTCGGCCGTCATGAGGAAGCCCTCGCCGCTTTTGACCGGGC
>JAAEES010000120.1 GCA_013415575.1 Methanomicrobiales archaeon
CGGCACAGTCGGTCCTGCAATCGCTTCATGCCCGCCCTGAACGGGGACGGAGTCCCCAGCGGAGTATGCTCGATGCAGGGTTCCAGGAACTCCTCCTCCGCTACGACCGGGTCAGCGGCGGGTTCGGCCCTGCTCCCAAATTCCCCCTCCCCCACAACCTCCTCTTCCTCCTCCGGTATTACCGTCTGAAGGAGGAAAAAAAAGCTCTCGAAATGGTGGAAAAGACGCTCCGGTCCATGGCCATCGGCGGGATCTGCGATCAGATCGGATACGGGTTTCACCGCTATTCTACCGATGCGGGCTGGCTCGTTCCCCACTTTGAGAAGATGCTCTATGATCAGGCGCTGCTCGTGCTCGCCTTCACCGAAGCGTTCCAGGTGACGGGTGACCGGTTCTACGAACGGGTTGCCCGGGAGACCCTCGCCTACGTAGACCGGGAGATGACCTCGCCGGAAGGAGCGTTCTTCTCGGCTCAGGACGCCGATACGGCAGGAGAGGAGGGTGGCTACTACCTCTGGACGAGAGCGGAACTTGAGGAAGCCCTCGATCCTGATATTTTCAGGGTCGCGGCCGATGCCTGGCACGTGACCACTGCCGGAAACTTCCTTGACCCGGTGATCGGGGAGCGGACCGGGAAGAATATCCTCCACCTGACCCGGACACCGGACCAGCTTGCGGCACGGCTGAAGATGACCAGGGAGGAGCTTGAGGCGGCCCTGGTCGCCGCACGGACGACCCTTGCTGGTATCCGCCGTGAGCGCGAACCACCACTAACCGACGACAAGATCCTTACCGACTGGAACGGGTTGATGATCGCCGCCTATGCCCGCGCTTCCCGGGCCTTTTCCGAACCCCGGTATGCTGAACATGCCGAGGCAGCGTGCAGGTTCCTTCTCGACCGCCTGCGGGCCGGCGACGGATCGCTCCTGCACCGGTACCGGGACGGACAGGCAGGGATTGTGGGACAGGCAACCGACTATGCATTCCTGATCTTCGGTCTTTCCGAGCTCTTCATGGCGCGCTCAGTTCCCGCACATCTCGCGGCCGCTCGTGATCTCGGACAGATCTTCCATGATCGCTTCTGGGACACCCGATATGGCGGCTACTTCACCACTGCGGCCGGGCAGGACGATCTGGTTGCCCGCACGGTTGACCTGTACGATGGTGCCACTCCCTCGGCAAACTCGGTCGCTTTCACCAATCTCATGACGCTCTCCCTGCTGACCGGCGATACCGGGTATGAGAAGCGGGCTTCCGAACTTGGAAAGCTGTACTCGGGCCCGCTCTCCCGCTCCCCTGCTGCCTACACATTCTTCCTGGCCGGACTCTCGTTCGTATACGGACCGGCCGGCGAGATAGTCATTGTCGACGGAGATGACCCTGCCGGGCAGGAGATGGCTGCGGCCGTCCACCAGCGCTACCTCCCTTTCACCATGGTGATCCGGAAGACCGGAAAGAACCGGGAGGATCTGGCCCGGCTCGCCCCCTTTACGGATGTCATGGACGCACCGGAAGGGAAGAGCACGGCGTATGTCTGCACCAGGCATACCTGTTTACGCCCGGTGACCACGGTTGAGGAACTGCTCGCCGCGGTGGAAAAGAAGTAATCTTTTATCCCGTTATCCGGGCGCGGATAGGAGAACTGCCAGGGTATCTCCAGTGATCACCGGGGAACCGGAGAGGTGCCCGTCAGTGTACGCAGGGGAATGGCTATCCCTTGCCGGAACATTGTTATCCCAATCCTGAACCGGAAAAAAAGTATTCAGAGGTTTTTCAGGGCCACCAGGTCTGTGACCCCGGTCAGCTTCCAGACCAGGGACCGCTCCTCGAGGGCTATGGCCTCGGGGGGGTCCTGGGGTGAATGCCCGAGCGCAGCGAGGATGTTTTTCGAGAGCCGGCGCTCCTTGATCAGGTTCACAAACTCCTCACGCACGATCTTCTTCTCGATCGAGTCGGTCACTTCATCGAGGTATCCCTGGAGGCTGACGAAGGTAAAGGACGAGAGGTCCCGGGAATACTTTTCGATCTCCACGGCGACGTACGGGCTTTTCCTGAAATACTCGAGCTTCTTACCATACTTTGTTGAGAGGAAATAGAGGAATTTTCCGTCAAAAACGTAGAGGAACGGCGCAATGTAGGGGTATTTCTCACCCAGGAAGGCAATGCGGCAGACATAGCCTTCCTCAATGAGCCGGTCATAATCCCTCTTGTCCATCCGGGGAATTTTCACAATTTCCATGGCGGTACCATTGTGCACATCGCTATCCGAAACCTTAAAATTTTGGAAATTCCTGTCAGGAAAAAAAAGGGATCAGGATCATTTTTCTACCGGGTAGCCGGCCTTCGTCCAGGCCGCCATGCCGCCGAGGATATTGGCAACTTCGGTATACCCGTTCCGGGCAAGGATGCTTGCTCCGAGGGATCCCTTGTACCCGGCATCACAGTACACGGCAACCTGCCGGTCCTTGGGAACCTCGGCGAGACTGCCGGGCAGTTCTCCGATATAGATGTGGTGCGCTCCCGGTATCTTTCCGGCCCGGGTGACATTGCTGATATCCCGGACATCGAGGGTGAAGAGATCCTGCCCAATTCTTCGCCGTTCCAGCTCCTGGACACTCCAGGCTGCGAATGTTCCGATGGGTGCAGCCGATTTGAACCAGGCAGGGAATCCCCCGGCAAGGTAGCCGGCCAGGTTGTCGTACCCGAGCCGCACGAAGTGCCGGCTCACCTCCCGGAGGTTGCAGTTGAAATCATCGATCAGGATGATGGGGTCCTCATAGGTCAGGAACCAGCCGATGAATGCCGGGAGACCATCTTTCCAGATCGAGAGGCTCCCGGGGATATGCCCGGCCGCAAAGGAAGTTGGCGACCGTATGTCAAGGAGCTGTGCCCTGCCCTGTAGTTCCCTGACCTCCTTCACCGTGAACGCCTTCAGGTCAGGAAGGTGATGGACAACCGGCGCCCCTTCCTGGTTGTGCTTCTCCATCATTCTGAAATAGGGGGGCAGATAGTGGTGCTCGGCCACCTTCCTCCTGATGAATTCCTCACGTGAGAGCTGCAGGAGCGGGTTGGTCAACGTCTCATACCCGATGGTGGAGAACTCGTGATCGCTGATCTCGGACCCGCAGACCGATCCGGCCCCATGGGCAGGAAAGATGATGGTCTGTTTACCAAGGGGGAGGAGTTTTCCGGTGATACTCTCATAGAGCATCGCCGATACCTGCGGCCGCATTTCAGGCCCGAAGAAGTCGGTCCTTCCCACCTCGCCCGCAAAGAGCGCATCACCGGTGAACACCGCATACGGATCATCCGAAACGTCCCGGTCGGTCACAACGATCGAGATGCTCTCCAGGGTATGGCCGGGAGTCTCGAGCACTTTCAATTCGACCGGGCCAAGCCGGAAGAGATCCCCTTCCTTCACCGTTGTGCCATAGGCAAAGTCCATCTGGTGCCCGTGCAGGATATCTGCCCCGGTTCGTGCGGCAAGCTCGACTGAGCCGATGACATAGTCCTCGTTCCGGTGTGTCTCGAAAATATGGGTGATCTGCACACCGGCCTCCTGTGCAAGGTCCAGGTACACGTCAACGTCCCTTCGCGGGTCGATAACCGCAGCCCGCCCGCCGGCACTGATGAAGTAGGAGTTGTGCGATATCCCTTCGGATGAAATTTTTCGGAGAATCATACGTCAGCCCTGATCGGGAATGGCGTTTCCCTATCGATATACCTTTTTCCCGGGTGCCCGGGGCAATAGAACTATGAGGTAGTCCGCGAGAGATCCTCCCGGATATGCCGGGAAACGGAATCTCTTCGCTCATCTTTGACATGGACAACACCCTCTTCGACCTGGTCGGGGCAAAGATGCGGGCCTGTGGAAGGGTTGCGGCACACTGCAGGAACGGTTCTGCAGAGGAGCTCTTCTCCTATTTCCTTCGAAGACCAGGGGGATTCGAAGATCCGGTGAATATCAGGGATTACCTGGTGCACCATGACTGCTTCAGCGAGGAGAGCTACCAGGAGTGCACGGGTATCTACCGGGAAGAGAAGCTCAGGGATCTCGCTCCCTATCCGGGGGTCGTTGCCACGCTCCGGCTGCTTACGGACAACGGGTTCCGGATGGCGCTGGTGACCGATGCACACCTTTCGGAGACCCGTACCCGGCTGGAACGGACCGGCCTCTCCGGTTTTTTCGATCCGGTCGTGACCTTCGAGGTGACCAGGTCCCACAAGCCGAGCACGCTGCCATTCCTCTCCGCCCTCATCATGCAGATGGATGCCACGGCACGGGAAACGATGCTCGTCGGCGACAGCCCGGTGCGGGACATTGCCCCGGGAATGGTGCTCGGGATGACCACCGTCTATGCACGGTACGGCGACCGGTACCCCCGCACCGGATCTGACGGAGGGGCCACCCATGCCATCGATGACTTCCGGGACCTGGCCGGGATCGTGGGTCTCCCCGGCCCCCGCACCAGTCTGGATTACTTCATCGGGTGATACCAGTGTGCGGCCGTTTTACCATCACCGTGACTATCGGGCTCCCGGAGCGGTTCGGGGTGAAGACCGTGGAGGTCCAGATCGAACCCCGGTACAATATCGCCCCATCGCAGCCTGTCCCGGTCATCATACGGCCAGAGAGCGGGGAGCGAACCGTTACGGAGATGGTCTGGGGTCTGGTCCCGCACTGGGTAAAAGACCCGTCAGCCGTCCGCCACCCCATCAATGCCCGGGCAGAGAGCCTGGGAGAGCGGCCCTCGTTCCGCGACCCTCTGCAGCGGTTCCGCTGCCTGGTTCCGGCAAACGGATTCTATGAATGGAAAAAGGCAGGAAAAGTATCTGAGCCGTACTATATCCACCG
>JAAEES010000121.1 GCA_013415575.1 Methanomicrobiales archaeon
TCCCCGCGAGGAGACCATGGTTCCGAAGCTCCTGGTGACCAATGACGCCACCGCCACAGCCCCGTTCATCGATGCCACCGGTTCGCATGCCGGGGCACTCCTGGGAGATGTCCGCCATGACCCCTTCCAGAGCGGCGGGCTCGAGACGCCGAGCCACGACCGGGTTGAAGCCGGAGCGATCCACCGGGCCCACAAGGGAGTGCTGTTCATAGACGAGATCAACACCCTGACCCCCCACTCCCAGCAGAACCTGCTGACCGCACTACAGGAGGGCGAGTTCCCCATCACCGGCCAGAGTGAGCGTTCCAGCGGGGCAATGGTGCGGACTGAACCGGTCCCCACGAAATTCATCATGATCGCTGCCGGGAACCTTGACGCCATCCAGGGGATGCACCCCGCACTCCGTTCCCGTATCCGTGGTTACGGCTATGAAGTCTACATGAGCGAGAGCATGCCCGATACTCCTGAGAACCGTGAGAAGTACATCAGGTTCATCGCCCAGGAAATCAAGAACGACGGAAAAATTCCCCACTTCGATCGGTCTGCCATGGAGGAGATCATCCGGGAAGCACGGCGGAGGTCCAACAGGAAAGGTCACCTGACCCTCAAACTCAGGGATATGGGCGGCCTGATCCGGGTTGCCGGTGATCTGGCACGCCAGCAGGGATCGGATGTCACCACCGCAGATCACGTGATCGCGGCAAAGAAGACCGCCCGGTCGATCGAGGACCAGGTCTCCGATGAGTACATCGGCCGAAGCCGCGAATACGAGCTGACCGTGGTCGAGGGAACCCGTGTAGGGAGAGTCAACGGTCTTGCCGTCATGGGCAGTGATTCCGGATCCGTGCTCCCCATCATGGCCGAGGTGACCACGGCACAGGGGGCGAGCGGCACGGTGATCGCCACCGGTATGCTGAAGGAGATCGCCCAGGAGTCGATCAAGAACGTCTCGGCGATACTGAAGAAGTTCACCGGTAAAGACATCAGGAACATGGATGTCCACATCCAGTTCATCGGAACCTACGGCGGGGTAGAAGGAGATTCGGCTTCGATCAGCGTGGCGACCGCAGTCATCAGCGCGATTGAGTCGATCCCGGTCAGGCAGGATGTCGCAATGACCGGGTCGCTGTCGGTCAGGGGCGACGTGCTCCCGGTCGGCGGGGTCACCTACAAGATCGAGGCAGCTGCAAAGGCCGGCATCACCAACGTGCTGATACCGGCAGCCAATCTCGAAGACGTCCTGATCGAGGAGCGGTACAGGGATCTGGTGACCGTTATTCCTGTTGACAATATCGAGGACGTACTCAAGATCGCCCTGGTGCCCGAGAACCGCGAAGGCTTCCTGAACAAGCTTCGCAGGGTGGCGATATCCACGTCCGGAAAACTTATCGAAGGCTCCGGATTCTCCCCCTCCGCAGTCTGATATCATGCCCGGGGTCCGGTACTACGACATCCGCCACGTGCAGGGCGAGGCCACCCACATCGACATCGATAACGGGGTGTGCGAATCGGCCGCCAGCTCTTTTTTCGACCATGCCGTGATCCGGGCACTCTCCCGCAACGGATGGGGCATCCTGACCGTTGACAATTTCCAGGAAATGGGGAGGAGCGATATCGAGTCCCTGGTCTCGCGTGCAGCTTCCATAGCCAGCATCTGCAACGAGGATATCTCCCTTGCCGGGCCGGAACGGGGAAGCCGTGACGTGCCACCCATGGATGAGGATCCCCGTGATGTCAGTCTCGGGGAGAAGACCGCAATCCTCCTCGACCTCGAGCAGTCGGCACGGATTCCCGGGATCATGAACACCCGGGTAAACTATATCGAACGGTTTGAGGAAGTCGGGTTCCAGGACAGTACCGGCTATGAGAACCACTACGGGATCTGCCGGAGCGGTTTTGGTATCATGGCCGTAGCGGCCCGGAACGGCACCCTCCAGATGGGATACGAACGGAGGCACACCATAAGGGGTCTGAACATCCGCCACCAGCAGGATCTCGCCCGGGAAGCTGCACAACGGGCGATCTCTCTGCTCGATGCCCGGCCGGCCCGGGGCGGGACCATGCGGGCAGTGCTTGACCCGGAGCTTGCAGGGGTATTTGCCCATGAAGCGGTGGGTCATGCGAGCGAGGCAGACCTCGTCCAGGAAGGCAATTCGGTACTTGCCGGAAGGATCGGTGAGCAGATCGGGAGCGGTGTGGTGACCATCGTTGACGACCCCTCCCTCCCCGAGTTTGGGTTTGAGCCGTTCGATGCCGAAGGTTCGGCAACCGGGCGGACCGAGATCATCAGCCGGGGAAAACTCGCCAGTTACCTCCATTCCCGGGAGACACTTGCAGCGGTGGGGAACGGCCGCGCCGGTCATGCCCGGGCGATGGCCGGTGAGCCCCCGCTGGTCCGGATGAGCAACACGTTCATCGAGGCGGGAGAGAGCACCAGGGATGAGATCCTCGCGGAATGCAGGAACGGTATTCTCCTGAAGGGATCCCGGGGAGGCCAGGTCGATCCCGGGAGAGGTGTGTTTCAGTTCAACGCCGAATACGGGTATCTTGTTCAGAATGGTGAATGCACGACCATGGTGCGGGATGTCTCGCTCTCCGGGGAGATTCTGAAGACCCTCTTCTCGATCAGACTCTGCGGAAACGAGGTGAAGATGCACCAGGGATACTGCGGCAAGGGAGGACAGAGCGTCCCGGTCAGTGACGGTGCACCCTATATCCTCCTCGAACATGCGGTGGTGGGTGGCAGTGGAGATAGTTGACGATATTCTGAAGGCCGGCAGCAGGTCTGCCGATGAGGTTGAACTATACCTCGTTGAGGGGCGATCCGTTTCAGCAGAGCTCAAACGGACGGTGGTGAGCAAATCCATCGAGTCCCGGCACTTCAGCCTGTCCATCCGGACCATCACCGGCGGAAGGATCGGGACCTCGTCAACCAGCAACCCGGCCGACTGGCGACGGTGCCTTGAGAGCGCGGTTGCCAGCGGGGAGCTCGCCACACCCCAGGCCTGGAACGGGCTGCCGGATCCGCGGTCTGTCGGGGGTCCCGACCTCTCATTTGACCCTGCCGTCGATCCCCAGCCTTATGCTGCCCGGGATATGCTTGAGGCCATGATTGAAGGTGCCTTACGACACCCGGTCCAGGTCACTGCGGGCGGCGCCACCATGTCCGTGGGAAGCGTCACCCTGGCCACCAGTCACGGGATACGGTATTCCCGGAACCAGAGCATGGTATCTGCGTCAATCGAGACCATCCGGGAGAACTCGACCGGGTATGAGTTTGATACCTCATGCTCCTGCGATGTCGACCCGGGATCAATCGGCGATCGTGCCGGTTTTCTCGCCGCATCATCAGTGAATGGAACAGATATCCCGACCGGAACGTATGATATCATCCTCTCCCCTCTTGCCGCAGCCCAGTTGATCTCGGCAGTGCTTGTCCCGGCGCTCTCGGGGAGAAACGTCCATGCCGGCAGATCACGGCTTGCCGGATCGCTCGGCACGCAGGTGGCCGATCATACACTCTCTGTGTATGATGATCCTCTTATTCCGCGGGGCCTCGGGAGTACCCGCTGGGACGCGGAGGGGACCGTGACCCGCAAGATACCGTTTATCAGGGGGGGTATCCTCGGGGAATTTGCCTACGACCTGAAAACGGCCTCCCGCCATGGGGCAGAGAGTACCGGGAGTGCAGTTCGCTCCGGATCAGGCGGTTTGCCAGCCATCGGCCACCACAATATGGTGATCGAGGGTCCTGAGACCAACCTGATGGATGAGCCCGCCGTATATATCCAGGATGTCGTCGGCGCACACACCGCAAACCCACTCTCAGGTGACTTCTCGGTGGAACTCACCAACCCCTTCAGGGTGAAAGACGGGGCCTATGAGTCTCCGGTCAGAAAGGCGATGTTGTCGGGAAATGTCTTTGACCTGCTGTTCCGGGCGACCGGGCTCGGTCGGGACCGTCGAACGATTGGTTCCCTGATCATCCCTTCCATAAGGTTAAAAGATCAGCACATCATTGGTGTATAGATGTCAATAGATCTGGCCCTGATTATCGCCGGAATCCTGATCGCAGTCGTTCTCATCTTCGTTATCAAGGATATCGTGAAGATTGTGATCAATTCGATCCTCGGTCTGGTCATCCTCTTCTGCGTCAACTACTTCAACCTGATGGAATATGTCGGAAGGCCGGACATCGAGTACACCCCGGTGAACCTCATTCTCTGCGCCCTCGGGGGAATCCCGGG
>JAAEES010000229.1 GCA_013415575.1 Methanomicrobiales archaeon
GCTCATAGGGAAGGATGCACCAGATGAGGCCGTCTTTGAGATGGTACCCTGCCTGCAGAACAGTTTTTACCGGAGCAGGAATGATAAAGCGCTCCGGTTCCTTCCCTGCCTGGTACTCGTTTTCGAGAACCACCAGGAGCGAGTGCCCCCCGTCACGGGTATAGCAGTAGAACGGGATTACTTCAGCAGGAAGGGGGTGTGGATACTCCCGCCCGGGAAGCACCCATGGTTCAAGTCCCGCAACCCTGATGATATCGTCGCGCCGTGTCATGGTATCTCTGCACAGGGGAAAAAAGGTGATAACGGGTCAGAAATCGGTCATAACCCGGAACTGGTCGATCTCTTCACGATTGAGCTGCTCGAGGAAGAGGTCGGCCTGGGTGTGGGGATCCTTGCTGGCGGTGATCGCTCTCCCGACCACGATAATATCTGCTCCTGCCTTCACCGCGTCCTTCACTACCTCGACCCTGATACCTCCAGCGGTTGCAACGAGGAGCTTTCCTCCGGCGGCCTTCTTCAGGGCCGGGATATCTCCCCATGCATGGGCGGTGTCCTCGGCATCGATTGCCCGGTGGAGCTCGACCACGTCCGGCTTCACCTTGAGGCTCTTGAGCACCTTGACCGGATCGGAGACATTCAGCATATCCACGATGGAGTAGATTCCGGTCTTCTTCGTCTCTGCGATGGCCTTTTCGAGGGTCGGCACCGGGGCGAGGCCTGAGATGACCACGGCATCAGCCGATGCATCTGCTGCCATGCGGGCTTCGAGGTTACCGGTGTCGAGCACCTTCATGTCTGCGATGATGAAGGCATTTGGCCGGATTTTCCGGATATCGGAGATGATCTGGCAACTTTCTTCATCTCCACCAGGTCGAGCGCAACCTGGAGGTAGGGCGGATCCCAGAGCCGCTGGACCTTGAAGCCCATGACCGCATGGGCAGAGCGGTCTTTTTCGTAGAGCACGGTTGCCTTGTCGGGGAATCCTTCCATCGCCCGCCGGACAGCGAGCTTCGTTGCCCCGTAGTTGAACCGGTAAATCCGGTTGAAATCGGTGGCCCCGGGGTCGAGATACACACTGGCCAGAACGACCAGCGATTCGAGGTCCTGTGTCCCGAATACCCCTTCCTCCACACAGTCGGCAACAGCCTTTGCCACCGCTGCCTGGACCGGGCCGAACATCTCCCGGATCTGCTCCTCTTTCTTCAGCGTGACCTTGGGAATGACCAGCGTCGCCGGTTTGGTGAGGAGATTCGGGCGCACAACCGCCAGGAGTGGCGTGTGACCTGCCGAGAGCTGGGAGAGGGCATTGGCGAATGCCGCTCCGACCGGTCCCTCTTTCTCACCGATAATGAGGTCGATATGAGCCAGTTCAGGCCCGTCGCCGACCAGTGCTTCACCTATACGATACATAACATACCCCGTGTTCCTGACTACTAGGTTTGGGATGGTGATTTAAAAAGCACACGGATAATACGGGAAAAATGACAGATTGGGTGCCGGTTCGAAAGAAATGTGGGGTCGGTGAGATTTGAACTCACGATCGACGGGTCTCTCCGACATGCGTCAGTGCTCCAACGGATCATCATCAGGATTCAGGAGACCCATTGTTCATCATTCACACGACGCGAAAGACCGCTGGAGCC
>JAAEES010000122.1 GCA_013415575.1 Methanomicrobiales archaeon
ATGCATGACGCTAAATATGACGGACGCCAATATATATAGGAGAGGGAGAGTGCGGCTGACGGTGGCCGGGATGACCGGCCGCTGAGGAAAGTCCCCCCACCACCTGAGCACGCAGCCATATGCAAGTATGGGTGGCGAGAGTCACGGCACTGGCACAGAAACGACACGGCCTGCTCACAGCCATGAGGCGACCGAGCCCGCAAGGGCGAGACGTGCGGCAACGCACAAGATAACTCGCCGAGCGCAGGGGCAGGATACGATGAAACGGCGAATCCCTGCGGGTGCAAGCCAGAACAGGGTATTGTGGCTGCTCAGGCACTACCCGGGTATGGCGCATAGCTGAATGCCGCACCGAACAGAAGGGGGCTTACTCCTCCCACTCGCTTCTGATGATCTGCTATCTCTCCTGATTTTCGTAATCGCTTCTGAATCTCCGTTATGATTGCTGGAGAAAAAATATTAATTACACTTATGCACTGAAGTAATAATCAATGCACATTCCTACGCCAGAGGAGCTGAAGGCACGTCGCGAAATGCTCGGTATCCGTCAGGCAGAGCTGGCGGAGAACGCGGGGATCAGCCAGTCCATGGTGGCGCGGATCGAGGCCGGGAGTGTGGACCCCCGGGTGAGCACACTGAAGAAGATCGTGCGGGTCCTGAACGAAGCCCGGAAACCGCGGATGACCGCAGCACAGGTGATGCATTTTCCGGTCATTTCTGTTGAACCCGGGGATCCGCTCACCAGGGCAGTGAAGATCATGGATGCCCGCAATATTTCCCAGCTGCCGGTTATCGAGAACGGGGTGCCGCTCGGGTGCATCTCAGAGTCTGCGATTGTGAGTGCGATAGAGGACAGGGGCGCGGCAAAGGGTCATGACCTGACCGTGAAACAGGTGCTTGAACCGGGATTTCCCACCGTCGCTCCCGGCATGGATATCGAGACCGTGGTGAAGATCCTCCAGAACCACCATGCTGTCCTGGTCATGGAGGAAGGAAAGGTGCAGGGGGTCATCACCAAGCACGACCTCATCTCCCTGATCATCGAACGTTAAATGAGCGAGACCAGGTCCCGGAGCACGGCAATCGGGGCCTTGGCCTTCACCACGCTGGACGCGAGCAGCACCCCCCCGGTCCCGAGATCGAGCGCGATCTTCACGCATTCCCCGGACTGGATGCCCGCGCCGGTCAGCACCTTCACCGCGGGGTTCACCTTCCGAACTGCCTCCACCGAGCGGCTGATGATATCCGGGTTTGCCTTGGAGACCGAGACACCGCTCCCGATCAGCTCCGGCGGCTCGATCGCCACATAATCCGGAGACAACGCCGCCGCCGCTGCACTGGTTGCATCGTTGTTCGTGCAGACGACAGAGGTGAGTCCGGCCTTTTTGAGCGCGGTGACTGCCGCCTCAATGTCAGCGAGGGTGAGGCGCCGCTCGGAGTGGTTGACCAGGGAACCTGCTGCCCCGGCCGCCCTCAGAGCTTCAGCGGTGATAAACCCGGTATGGGCTCCCGCCTCAGCACCGTCAACGTGCTGGGCAAAGATCGGGATGCCGGAGTGAACGGCGAGGGGGTGGATATTCATGAACGATGGTGCAACCGCGATGATCGCCCCGCTCTCGTCAGCGACCTGGCCGGCAGCATCCGCAATGCCGTGCGCCCGCTGCCCTGCCCCTTCCGGATAGGTCTTCAGGTTGATGAGGATGAATGGCGTGTCCATATTCGTCACCAGGGAGAGTATGGTCGGTCAGGAATTGATACCTTTCCCTCACTCTTCCGCGAGGCCCCGCACGAAATGTCCTGCAGTGATTCCTCCCCTCGCCATCTCCCGGATCCGCTCTTTGAGCCCGGGGACGGGGTCAGGAACCCCGGGTCTTCCGGTGATCCAGGCCGTCGCGTCCAGGGCTTCCCGGTACACCGCCGTCATCAGCCCGGCATAGTCCGGCCCCCGGTTACGGGCATCGATGATGAGGAAATCGACCCCGCTGGCGGCAAGATCCGGGAGGTAATCGAGGAGACAGAGCTCGCTGGCATTGGCGATGTGGCTCTTCCCGGAGCAGTCGACATGGACCGGGAAGATCCGTCCGGTTGCATCGAGGAGGCCGAACCGGTGGTTGCCCCTGCGGTCACCATCCGGAACGAGATCGAGGAGATTGTCGGCGGTCACCATGGCTTCGAGGTTTCCCTGCACGAGCATTCCGGTCTTCACTCCGGGGCAGGTGCCTGCTGCCCGCTGCAGGAGCTCCGCACTATCGCGGGAAGAGAGTTCCGGCGAGAGGGTGACCCCGGTGAAGAGGTCCCGGTACGCCCGGATGGCAAGGTGGTTGAAGATGTTGAGACCGGGACCTCCGGTGACCTCCAGGCAGGGAAGGGTGCGCCGTATCGTTGCTGCGGCACCCGGGCCGTCCACCATCACTCCGGCTAACCCGGCGTCATGGAGACCGGGAAGGACGGAGCATGCCCGGGGAGTGAAGCCGGGAGGGGGCACCTGCGGCCATTTCCAGACGATCCTTCCGGCAGCGCCCGGGGGACGAAGTGCGGCTGCGATCGCTGCACCCGGAGATAAGCAGTCATCCGCAGGCTCGAATAACACCTGGTTGCACCCTGCAGCGAGGGCGGCGGTGGTGCTCTCCAGGTCATCGGAGATGACGGCCAGCTGAGGCACCGTCCTCCTCCGGCATGGAGGGGTTTGAGCGAGCATCCCTGCCAGCTCCTCCATCCGGGCTTCTGCTTTCTGCATCAGGTCGGCTGCCGGACGGCGGGCTGCGATCAACGCCTGCTGCGAGAGGTCAAGAAATTCACGCCGGAACGAGTTGAGCCGGCCGACCGGGATGAAGAGGCCCCCGGGATAGGTGAGGGAGAATTCGCCGACCCGGAATGCACTCTCCCCGGTCTTCCTGATCTGCCGGGATATCTCCTCGCCGGTAGTCGGCCGTTCCCGTGCAGGCTCGGGGACAAAGGCTCCCTCATGGCGTACCATGAGTATGCTCCCGCCCGGAACCCGGATAGACCCCGAGATAAGCAGGGGGAGGCCGGGTTCCACGAGCAGCGTGATATCGATGGTGAGGGGAAATCTTCCGACCGGCCCGGGCGCCTGCAGGATTGCGGCCGCTTCCCGCTCGAGGCGTGCACTCCGGGTCAGGTAGAGTTCCATCCCCCTCCGGCACCCGGTCTGCTGCCTGACAACCAGTTCGCGGCCTGTCTGTTCTACCGTCCCGCGGAGGATGAATCCCTGCTCTTCACCGGTCCCCGGATCCCTCCCCACGAGCCCGTCACCGGGCCCGGGTACCGTGCGGGCTGCCGGAATGATCCGCAGTTCGCCGGACCGGCCGGATTCCACGGATCCGAGATACAGCCCCCGGTTGCCCGGCCGGCACCGTCCCATCAGGGCAGGGCCGCGGTCGCCGAACAGGTATCCGGTCGAAAATCCCCGGGAGAAGGCGACCTCCAGGTCTTCACGGTCCTCCTGCCGGGGAGTAAACGAACCCGTTGCAAGACCATCAAGTGCGGTGCGGTAGCGGGAGACCACGATGGCGACGTAGTCCGGGGACCGCATCCGGCCCTCGATTTTCAGGGCGGCAAACGGCCGCTTCAGCACCTCCCCAAGGTTGGGATAGAGGCAGAGGTCCCGGGTGGAAAGGAGGTAGCTGTCCTCAAGCGCGAGCCGTTCTTCGCCATGGATCCGTCCGAAGCGGTCCGGCTTCCCGCTCACCAGCGCGTACGGCTTCCGGCACGGCTGGGCACACATGCCCCGGTTTCCACTCCTTCCTCCGATGACCGATGAGAGGAGACACTGGCCGGAGTAGGCATAGCAGAGCGCCCCATGCACGAATATCTCGATGCCGGGGCGTTCTGATTCGGGAATCGCGAACAGGGAATCCACCTCTGCCATGCCGAGTTCCCGGGCGAGGACTACCCGCTCGAACCCTGCTTCGTGTGCCCGGATCACCCCGTCCCGGTCGGTGATGGTGCACTGTGTAGAGGCATGGCGGGGGAGATCGGGTACAATCTCCCGGGCTAGTGCTGCCACGCCGGCATCCTGGAGCAGGATTGCGTCGGCACCAATGCCATAGAGCATGACCAGGTAATGGGCCAGTGCAGGAAGTTCCCGGTCGTGCACCAGCGTATTCACCGTCACGTAGACCCTGACCCCCCGCAGGTGGGCATACCCGATCGCCGCGGCAAGTTCCTCATCGGTGAAATTGGGTGCGAATGTTCGCG
>JAAEES010000123.1 GCA_013415575.1 Methanomicrobiales archaeon
CACGCTCCCAAATCAAGAGAAGCGGAGATCTTCAGAAATCTCGCAAAAGCAATCATGGAAAATGATACCAGGGCCGTACCGACACCGGTGACCGAACTTGAGGAACTTGAGAAGATGTACCGGCAGCATCTCGTGAAACGATGATAACAGATTCCTACTATTTTTCAGAAAATGAAACTGCCTTCTTTTGAAAGTATTTCCAAATCCTTATTCCTTCAATCGTAAATGAGTGACTGGAATAGCTGCTTGCATTCTCAGGGTTGCAATTTCATGCAGAATAGTCACGCCGGAGACGCACATCGGATTCCCGGGATGTCCCCGGAAAGGGATAGGTGGGTGCTCGTTGTCGTAGGCCTGGTAATCAACCTCTGCCTCGGGGCTGTCTACTCGTGGAGCGTGTTCGTCAATCCGCTTATTGATTATTTTTTTATTCTCGGTCATCCCGTCACCGCGAATGATGTGCTGATGCCATACTCGGTCATCCTTGCCGTCTTTGCGATTACCATGGCACTGACCGGCAGGTATGTCGAGAATCATGGGCCGCGGAAGATCACCATTGTCGGGTGTATCCTGACCGGCCTCGGCTGGCTGTTTGCGTCAATGGTCTCATCCATCGCCATGCTTTCCGTTGTGTACGGTGTCATCGGAGGCATTGGCATCGGGATCGCGTATGGGGCAACGGTCGCCGTTGCGGCCCGCTGGTTTCCTGACCGGAGGGGGCTTGCGGTCGGACTTACCGTTTTCGGGGTCGGGTTCTCGGCATTCATCACCGCAAACCTTGCAGGGTACTTCATTGCCGCCTATGGCGTCATGGCAACGTTCCGTATCTTCGGTATCGGGATCATTCTCCTCACGGTTCCCCTGGCACTCCCGCTCTCTTTCCCGTCGAAGGGGTGGAAACCTGCCGGCTGGAACCCTCCTGTCCCGGGAGAGGGTGCGCATGTGACCTGCGAGTGCAGCCGGGGAGAGATGGTAAAATCCCCTGCATTCTACGGCCTGTGGATCTGTTATTTCATCGGGTGTATTGCGGGGCTGATGGCAATTTCCATATCAAAACCTGTCGGAACTGATCTTGTCCACATCGAGACCGGCCTTGCGACGGCCCTCGTGGGATTTTTTGCTATCTTTAACGGCAGTGGAAGGCTGTTTTTCGGACATCTTACCGACCGGCTCAACCCGGGAAACACCGCCATGATCTCCTTCGTCCTGATAGCCCTGGCTTCCCTTGCGATGTGGATGACGCCAGTAGTTCAGGTGTACATCATTGCCTTTGCCATTCTTTGGGGATGCCTCGGCGGCTGGCTTGCCATCGCGCCGACCGCCACGGCTACCTATTTCGGGACCTGTGATTACCCGAGGTGTTATGGGGTGGTCTTCCTCGCATTCGGGGCGGGAGCGATCGCCGGTCCGCAGCTTGCCGGGATCATCAGGACCATGACAGGGACCTATGTGGGGGTGTTTCCCTGGGTGTTCGCTCTTGCGATTCTCGGTTTTTTCATCGCATTCATCCTGATGAAACCGCCAAAACCCAAATTACAGTGAGCCGGTCGTAATCCAGAAGATCTGGCCGCTCAACCACTGCCTGTATCCTTCTCTTTTCGGAATTATTCGCGAATAAAAAACGAGAGTATGAAACCTGCGATTCCAGCCCGGCTTTTTCACGCATGAATTTCCGTGGGGCTTAAACCCTTTAAGCCTATAATCCGCAGGGATTCAAAAATAAAAGTTAATAATAATCTTTTTATGAAAATAATTTATGCTATCTCCAGAATCTTCCAGAGCGAAGGATCCTCCCTGCAATTGTAACATTATATTGTTACTTGCATCGCTTCTTCTGCTTTCGTTTCTGCTCATCGCTCCGGTTCATGCGCAAAGTGCAGATATCAGCATCACAAAAGACGTATCACCCGATTCTCCTGTCACCGGCCAGAATGTCACCTGGATAGTCGAGGTGTTGAATAATGGTCCTGATAGCGCAACAAATGTCACCGTTGTCGATGATCTGAGCGAACAACTAAATGTAACGATATGGAATGTCGGCACGCTGGCTCCCGGTGATATGAAAGAGGTCACCTACAATACCAAATTCAGCACTTACGGCATAAAATGGAACAATGTGAGTGTCACATCCGATGCGACCGATCCAGACCCATCCGACAACGTCTTCAATTTATCGCTGGAAATCCTGCTGCCTGACGTGGATCTGGTCATCACCAAGAATCATAACCCTTCCATTACCAACATCGGCCAGGAGATCCAGTGGACCGTCCAGGTATTCAACATGGGCCCGGATAATACAACGGGTGTCACGGTTATCGAAGATATGTCCGGCCTTTCCGGAAAGACGATCCTTTCCAACACGACCACGCAGGGAACCTTCAGTGTGATCGGCGATACGGGAACCTGGGATATCGGCAGCCTGGATGCCGGCCAGTATGCCATTCTCACCCTGAATACCACCTTCAGCACTCCCGGCATCAAGGTAAACAACGTGACCGTGAGCTCCCCGGATGCAAACGACACCTATCCGAATAATGACTTCTCCACCGATGAGGTCGTAATCCTGCCTCCCGATGCTGATCTTGCGGTATCAAAGACCGCATCTCCTGATTCCGCCATTGTTGGCGAGGAGGTGGAATGGACGGTGACGATAGAGAATCTTGGACCGGATACGGCGATCAACATCACGGTTATCGATGACCTCCGGGGTATCGGTCCTTCAACCATCGCCGCCTATTCCGCGTCCCAGGGAATATTTTCCATCGGATTCCCCGGGTTAATCTGGGATGTGGGCAGCCTGGGTGCCGGCCAGAATGCCACCTTTACTTTCTTTAGCTATCCCTATTCGCCTGGCGTCCGCACCAATAACGTGAGCATCATCGCACCGGATGTGAATGATACCAACACGGCCAATGACGCGTATTCGGTATCGATTACCGTTCAATCCCCGCCCCCACCCACCACGCGAAAAAGGGACGGCGGAGGCGGGCAGAAGTATGTGGAGTTTACCGAAACAGGTCCAATTCATACATCAAATGATGCCCAGGTTCTCGTAGAGACCCGGATGTACGCAGCCGACGGTATTTTGAAAATTACGCTGCCGAAAGGAATCCGGGTTGCCGGTTCAGGTGGAGAACCCATCGACTTCATCACCATCACGCGGCTCCCGACCAATGAGACTCCGGGGCTGGGGGATGAAAGAAATATGACCTTCAGTGGCTATGCGTATAACTGCACGCCCTCTGGCGCACTCTTTGAGTATCCCGTTACCATCACATTCACGTTTGATGTGGAGACATGGGACACGTTACGTGGCAGGGATCTTGAGATCCGGTGGTGGAATGAAGCTGCCGGGTCTTGGGAGCCGCTTACCACGATTATCGACGATTCAGCGAGAACAGTAAGTGCAGAGGTGAGCCATTTCACGATCTTCGCCGTCTTTGTGAGGGCTGCTGCCCCGCAGGAAACCGGTGTGGCGGCGACACCCACAACGGAAGTTCCAGAAGTCGCAGATAAGGAGCCGGAAGTGCCCTCTCCGACTCCAACCCCGGCCGCAGCCCTCACTGCTGCCCCCCTTCTGGCGCTGGCTGCACTCGGATATCTGCGGGGAAGGAAACGATAAATATCTTTTTTTTAGGTTTTTTCCCCTCTATTGCCTGCTTGACAATGGATGGATATTAGATAGTCACGTCCTCGACTGAACCCCCCTATCAAGAAGTCTTGGGATTATTTTCACGGCAACAAGGATCAGGCCGAAGTACAGTGTGATGAGGATGGTGCTTTCCAGAAGGATTGATCTAACAAACAAGTATACGAATGCCAAGAGAAGACATCGAATACGCACGGCGAAAACAAACGCATAAACCAACGATGTCCTGGTATCCTTCCATTTTTTCATGCCCGGTGATTGTTCAGGTTCCTGTAGATCCTTGCGGTCAATGGATCCATGTACTTTAATACGGGAACGGTCTGGCTAAAAGTCCCTTAACGGGGAAAAGGGAGCCTTTAATTTGAATTCGTCACTCTTTGGCAGTGTGTTTATACCATATCCGGGATCAGCCATGCATCCCGGATGTGGCATGCCCGCATGCCGATCTTCTCCGCACCCGCGAGGTCATTTTCGTAGGAATCGCCCACAAAGAGTGCTTCCTCCGGTGCAATCG
>JAAEES010000124.1 GCA_013415575.1 Methanomicrobiales archaeon
CCAGTCAATAGTAAAACCCTATGATTATATGGCGTAATAAATCAATAAAGTTTTGTAGAGACCAGATGCGCCACAGCGGAAAGATAATCATCCGTGGAATCGTCCAGGGCGTCGGTTTTCGTCCCTTTGTGTACAGGAAGGCAAAAGAGAACGGAATCTCCGGTTGGGTCAAAAACCTCGGGAGCGAGGTCGAAATCTGTGCAGAAGGAGACCATTTCGAAGATTTTCTTCGGGCAGTACGATCCGGTCCGCCTCTTTCCCGCATCGATAGTGTACAGGTGCTTCCTTCCGGTGAATCCTGTGATCAGGACTTTACCATCCTCCCGAGCAGCAGTGGTGCATTGTCGGGCATGATTCCCCCGGACATCGCCACCTGTGATGAATGCATTGCTGACATCTCCTGCCACGGAGGGAGGTATGAGGGATACTGGGCAACCTCCTGCGTCAATTGCGGTCCACGCTACAGCATCATCTCCGATCTCCCCTATGACAGGGAGCGGACCTCAATGGGAATTTTTCCCCAGTGCCCGGCATGCAGCCGTGAGTATCACGATCCTTCCTGCAGGAGGCATCACGCCCAGACTATCGCCTGCTCCGATTGCGGCCCCCTATTGAGTCTCTTTGACAAGGACGGGAACGATATAGAGTGCGGGGATATTATCCGGGAAACCGCCATGCTCCTCGACAGTGGCTCGATCATAGCCATCCGGGGAATCGGGGGCTTCCACCTGGCCTGCATCGAGGAGTCTGCGCGGGAATTGAAGAGCAGGCTCGGGCGATCAGAACAACCGTTCGCCATCATGATCAGGCCCGATTATATTGACCGGATCGTGAAGGTCTCTGCAGCCGAACGCCTCATGCTGGAGAGCTCGGAGCGGCCGATCGTGGTGCTCGAGAAACGGGATCCTTCTGCCCACCCGGCAATCAGCAATCTCCACACCATCGGTTGCATGCTCCCGTACTCAGGTCTCCACCATCTCCTCTTCTCCCACCTGAAACACCCGCTGCTGATCATGACCAGCGCCAATATGCCAGGCTACCCGATGATCACCGATATCGATCAGTCCATGGCGAAGCTCAACCGCGATGTCGATTTCTTTCTCACCCATGACCGGCGCATTGTGAACCGGTGCGACGATTCGGTGGTTCGTGACGGCTACATCATCAGGCTCTCCCGGGGGATGGCTCCAAAAAGGGTCGCCGTTGATCTCGGGCCTTCAGCGATCCTCGCAGTCGGCCCGGAGCTGAATTCCAATGTCACCATGTACCGGGACGGGTTCTGCACCACCTCCCCCCACGTCGGCAATGTCAGGAATCCGCGGACGTTCGAGTACCTGAAAGAGACTATTGAGAACCTGGGACGGCTGCTTGGTGCCCGGTTCGATTGCATCGCCCATGATGCCCATCCCCAGTTCCTCTCTACCCGGTATGCCCGGGAGCTCGCGGAAGCGTCCGGTGCCGAACTCATACCGGTCCAGCACCACCGGGCTCATGTCGCCGCTTCGACCACTGAGCCCTGCGTCGGAATCACCATCGACGGGGTCGGGTACGGCGATGACGGAACCGTCTGGGGCGGGGAGATCTTTGCCGGACAGGTGCCCGATCTCGAACGGGTAGCACACCTGGAAGTTGTTCCCATGCCCGGAGGAGATCTCGCGACGACGTATCCGGAACGGATGCTCTATGGAATACTTCCGGAGGAAGGGGTTGAAGAGATCCTCATGTCGCGGGGATGGACCGATGTCGAGCTTGACATCCTCAAAGCCCAGCTCTCACAGGGACTGAACGTGGCACAGACCAGCAGCACCGGACGCGTCCTTGATGCGGTCTCTGCACTGCTCGGGATCTGCCGGGAGAAGACATACGATGGTGAACCTGCCATGAAACTTGAGGGTGCAGCGGTTTCCGGGAAACCGTGGGTGTGGGATCTTGAGTATTTCCGTAACGGAGGCTGCGAGATCCTCTCCACGAAAACGCTCTGCCACCGTGCCCTGATCGAATACCAGCACGAACGACTGGCAGGTTCCCGGAAAATCGCAGATATTGCGGCTTCGTTTCAGTACAACCTCGCACGGGGAATTGCCGGTCTCGCTATCCACACCGCCCGCGACCGGGCCCTTGATCTGGTTATCCTCTCCGGAGGGGTAGCTTACAACCGTGCAATCAGGGAGACCATTGGTGATCAGGTCAGATCAGCAGGCCTGGAGTTCGTGATCAATGCCGACCTCCCCCTTGGTGACGGGTGTATCTCATTCGGGCAGTGTGTATATGCGGGTTTGTTAAAAAACAGGTGATTATTAAAGAAAATTGATTAGAGGAATGCTGATATGATACTCCCGACATCAGGGACCATCATCACCAGCACTGTTGAAATATCCCCTGCATGAACGGTGATGGACCGAACATCGTCAAGATAGCCTGTACGGACAAGTTTCAGTTCATGGGTTCCAGGTTCGATCAAACCGAAGAACCCGGGACTTGTCCCTTTGAATATCTCATCGACATAGACTGAACAGCCGAAAGGTACCGAATATACAAAAATACTCCCCGTACTCGGTGCCGGAGGGAATGGCCCGGAAGTCGTGGGTATCGTGGTAGGTGCCGTTGTCAGGGTGACCGTCGGTGATGTCGTTGGCAATGTGGTGGGTGCCGTGGTCGGCACCGTGGTTGGTACTCCCGCCGGTTCCAGGAAAATCTTTGGTGTAATTGCAACCCGTGTTACCGGAATAGTGACCGGGAAGCTGGTGGTTTTGTATCCCGCCTTGACCAGGGTCACATTTCGCGTGCCGCCAATAACGTTCCCTATCACTTCGTTGCTCTTGCCTCTTTCAACCCCGTCAACGAACACTGTTGCAGTGGGCTCGGAGACAACCAGCAGGCCACCCGTCCCCTGCAGGGTTGTTGTTGGAATGGGAGTGGGTGTTTGTGTGGGAGTTGGCGTTGGAATGGGAATCAGGTCGGCGACAACCAGAGCGGCCTCTCCCGCTACAACGGTGACATTTTCCTCCCAGGTCAGATACCCGCTCTTTTCGATCCGTATGGTATAGAGCTGCGGGTCGAGATTGACAATGGTAAGTGGTGTCGTTCCTTTGAGAACACCATCAAGATAGGCCGCAGCACCTGACGGATTTGAAGAGATATCGATTTCACCGGTTTCAGGTACGGGAACGGGATCGAGGATTGCATACACTTGGGTGACAGCACCTGCAGATATGGGAACACTCGCATTCTCATAGGGGATATATCCGTCCTTTTCAACCCTGACTGTATGGAGACCGGGATACAGGTCCGGAACCGACAGGTTAGTAATTCCTTTGAAGTCGGTGTCAACATACACGTTCGCTCCGGTGGGCTCCGAGAAAACATCAAGGCTGCCGGTTGTCGGCGGAGGCAGGGCGGTGAGGGCAACACTCACGATGGTTGTTGCACCTGCCGATACGGTGGTATTAACCTCCCGCGGTTCATAACCGTCTTTCTCGATCTGGACAGAATGTGAACCCGGTGTGACATTTCCGACACTGACCGGTGAGAGCCCGATGAATTCGGTATCGAGATAGACATTCGCTTCAGCTGGATCCGTCTCCACGGCTATGGAACCCGTCGCCGGGGGAACCATGCTCAGGACTGCCGCCACGTTCGCGGTTTCACCGGCAACGACAATCACCGGATTCTCCCAGGGATAATACCCGGTCTTCTCCAACCGGAGCGTGTGGACTCCCGCGCTCACATCAGGGATGGCCGTATTGGTCGTTCCCTTCCCTTCCCCGTCAAGGATCACCGCAGCCCCCGTCGGTGTTGACTGCACGCTGATGCTGCCGTTGACCACCGGCGGGGGAATCTCCGTCAGGATCCAGGTAACGTTCGTGGTCAGGCCGGCATTCACAATAATGCTGTCCTGGTACGGGTAATACCCGGCCTTCTCCAGCCGCAGGGTGTGGACTCCCGCTCCGACATCCGGGATGGTCATATTGGCTGTGCCCTTGTATGAACCGTCAAGGATCACCAAAGCTCCCGCCGGCATTGACCGCACGCTGATGCTGCCGTTGACCACCGGTGGGGGGATTTCCGTCAGGATCCAGGTAACGTTCGTGGTCAGGCCGGCATTCACAATAATGCTGTCCTGGTACGGGTAATACCCGGCCTTGACCCGCGTTCACCGTGATACTGTCCTGGTAGGGGTAATACCCGGTCTTCTCCAGCCGCAGCGTGTGGACGCCTGCTCCAACATCAGCGATGGTCAGCGGTGTTGTACCCTTTCCAGCTCCGTCAAGGATCACATCCGCACCTGTAGGCGTGGACTGCACCTGGACCGTGCCGTTCACCACCGGCGGCGGGGTGCTCCCAATGGTTATGGTGCCATTCACAATCGTATACGGCACCGGATACCCGCCCTCATCGTCAATCTGGATTTCCGTTAACAGAAGTCCGGTCGTTCCGGTGGCATCCCCCCTGATGTCCAGGCTCGCAAGCTCGACATTCGTGGCTCCCGCCTGAACATTTTCATGGAGATCAACAACCGTTATCCAGACTGAATCCGCTGGCAAGGGACCATTTCCCGCAATAATGAGACCGTCGCCTGCCCAGGAGGGGAACGTGACACCAATTATTTCAGCTTTCGCGGGGTCACCAAGTGCAACTGTAATAGTGAATCCTGTGAGTCCCGAGGGAAGGGAATCGACAATAATCGCGAATTCACCGGTACTTCCTGGTGACCCTATTGATCCTCCCTGTGCTGTGACCGTAGCACCTGAGGCGGCACCTATGCAGACGCACAGAAGAATGATTGCAGCAACTGTCAGTTTCAGGTTTTGCTTGATCATTTTTTCCTCCTCGTTTCTGTTTTCCAGAAAAATGGAAAGTATCCTGATCAGACCTTGTTAAACAGCATGATCAGATCGGCAAAATCGATCAGGCCGTTTCCGTTGTAATCGAAGAACGGCACGTACTGGTTATCCCGTATCCACTGCATGTTCTGGAAATATTTTACGACATCGTCGCCATCGGGATCAGTCGGCGGACCCGAGATATTCGGATCCGGGAACGGGAGGAGACGTACCACGGTGATGGTTGCCGGGATGTTGTTGGTGCCGATCGGGTATCCGAAGTCGTCATCCAGCTCATTCACGGAAACATTGAAGCCGATGGTGCTCTGGAATGTCGAGATATTCCCGGTCAGGTTAAAGGTTGCCAGCTTGATATTCATTGCTCCCGGGTTCACCTGATCGGTCAGATCAACCGCCTTGATATCAACGAAGTAATCCGGCAGTGCACTGGCACTTGTGTTGGCGGCCCAGGACGGGAACATCACGTTGGTAATATCACCGTGTGCGGAATCGTCCCAGAACACTTTCAAATCATAGCCCGAAAGGCCATTTTCTGCTTCCTGGAGATACAGTTCAATCTGGGTGGTGTCATTGGTCGGGACAATGAGAGTTTGCGGAGCGAAGGTCAGGTTCGGGACACCGGCCAGGATGTACTTTTTCTTGGTAATGTTGTCACATCCACAGAAATTGCAGGCCTCCAGCTTCACGTTGTATGCACCTTTCGTAGTGTAGGTGTGCTCCGGATTCTGCTCATTTGA
>JAAEES010000125.1 GCA_013415575.1 Methanomicrobiales archaeon
AGAAGGCTACATCCGGGAAGCATATGATCAAACGATACGGTGCCATTCACCCTCTGCCGGATGCAGCCTGCCAACCGGAGAGGGATCGTGAGTACAGAATCATTTTCAGCATCACCAGGCCGCCCGGAAGCGGGAATGAAAACTCCCCGGGTTTCCTGCATGTCGCTCGCACCGTAAATGCACTCGAATTGGGCGGGGTGCCACCGGAGCACCAGCACCTGGTGGCAATCGTCCACGGGAAAGCAACACCGGCAGTTCTCTCTGACCCGGCATACTGGAGAGCATTCGGCAGGGCAAACCCGGATTCCGATCTCATCCGAGAGCTTGCAGAACACAGTGTGGACATCTGCGTCTGCGGACAAGCGTTTCTCAACCGGGGATTCCGGAAGCATGATCTCAACCAGGACGTCACCCTCGCCTTGTCAGCACTAACCGTGCTTCCGACCTACCAGCTGAAGGGCTACGCCCTGATGACGTACGAAGAAGGAGCATGAAACGCTCATCCCGGGTCTGAGCCCTCAATCCAATTCATTAAAAAAGAAAGCCCCTGTATCTCCTTTTATCCCTCAGACAACAGCTTCCCCGAGAGGGCGATATTCTCCTTGTCAAGCTCGTGGATAAGGATGGTCAACCGCTCTACCGGGACTCCGAGCACAGTGGTAACTGACCGGGCGATCTCTTCGGTGAGCTTCTTTTTCTGCTCGTAGCTCCGTCCTTTGGCAATGGTGATGGTCACAACTGGCATGAGGAAAAGGTAGGGTTCCGGGAGGTATGAAACCTGCCGGTTTTCACCTGATATCCCGGGCAACGCCCGAGGCGACGGCCGCTTCCCGCACGGCATCGGCCACCGCCTTCACCACGTGGTGATCGAGCACCGCGGGCATGATGTGCTCCCGGTTCGGCTTCTTCACGTAGCCGGCGAGGGCATGCGCCGCGGCGACTTTCATCTCATCGGTGATCCGTTCGGCGCAGGCATCAAGCGCCCCCCGGAAGACCCCGGGGAAGGCGAGGGCATTGTTGATCTGGTTCGGGAAGTCACTCCGCCCTGTCCCGACGATGAAGGCCCCGGCGTCCCGGGCGACGTCGGGCATCACTTCGGGGACGGGATTTGCCATGGCAAAGACGATGGGACGGTCGTTCATCCGCCGAATCATTTCCCCGCTGACGATACCCGGTGCTGATACTCCGATGAAGACATCGGCCCCTTCCAGGGCATCGGCGAGGGTCCCGGTCCGGCCGGAGCGGTTGGTCTCGTCAGCGAGGATAAACTTGTACTTGTTGGCATAGAGGCCTTTCCGGTCCCGGTGAATGATTCCCTGGGTGTCGCAGACGATGATGTCCCTGACCATGGTGCAGACCTCCGGGTTGTACCCAATGCACTTCAGCAGCCGGGTGATCGCGTAGCCTGCCGCTCCGGCCCCGGAGACCACGATCCGGAGGTCCGCAAACTCCTTTCCCGAGACCCGGCAGGCATTGAGCAGGGCGGCAAGCACGGTGATGGCTGTCCCGTGCTGGTCATCGTGCATCACCGGGATGCCGATGTCCTGGAGGGCCTCCTCCACTTCGAAGCACTTGGGAGCGGCGATGTCTTCGAGGTTGATTCCCCCGAAGACCGGGGCGATGTTCCGGACCTCGTCCACGAAATCGGTGTGGTAGCTCTCAAAGCAGATGGGGAAAGCATCGATCCCGGCGAACTTCTTGAAGAGCAGCGCCTTTCCCTCCATCACCGGGATGGCCGCATACCCCCCGATATTCCCGAGGCCGAGCACGGCCGAGCCGTCGCTCACGATGGCCACGGTGTTTGACTTCAGGGTGTAGCGCCAGGCCATATTCCGGTCCTTCTGGATGGCCCGGCAGACCTCGGCAACACCCGGAGTGTAGGCCAGAGAGAGGTCTTTCCGCGTCTCGACCGGAACTTTCGCCTTTATCTCGATTTTTCCCCGGTGCTGTTCATGGAGCTCGAGGGATTCCTGGTAGAGGTTATTCCGTTCTTTCTCATCCATGGTACCGTCACCGCATGCCCTGCATGAGAGTGCATCAGAACAGGAGACCAAAGGCATTTCGGTCTCTCCCGGTATACCCGAATGCCCGGGTTTCACAGGTTTTTTCCCAACCGGCCGGAATGGATACCCGGGGATTTCAGGAAGGCCATAGTATTTGACCCCTCCCGTGAATCCTGTGATGATAGCCATGATCGAAAAACTGCCCGGGAGTTCCGGAAAGATTCTCGCCTTCAGGCTCTTTGGAAAGCTGACCGAAGCAGACTACCGCGATACCCTCACTCCGGAAATCGAAAAAGCGCTGAAGGAGCATCCGAAGATCAGGGTCCTGTTCACCCTCGAGCGCTTTGAGGGGTGGACCGTCGGGGGAGCATGGGAAGACTTCACCTTTGCCCTGAAGCTCCCCAAAGTCGAGCGGATGGCCATGGTAGTGGATGCCTCCTGGGACGAGTGGATGACCTGGATCTTCAAAGGCTTCGCCACGCTCACCCAGACCGAGGTCCGGTTCTTCCGGCAGGACCGGAACCAGGAAGCCTGGGACTGGATCAGGGCAGAATAAGGAGGGGGGGGTGTCTGACCCGGCACGGGGTCAGCACCGGAAGGTTTGGGGAGCACGGGAAACCGCCAGGGACGATCTATCAGAGGATATGGGACTGGCGCTCCCCGGCAACTTTCCACCACAATTCAGTACTCATGAATTCATAGAACCGGTTCCACTTCTGTGATAGTACCTCAATCAGAATACCCCGGTTTTTTCCCCGATGCCGCCGAAGAGATGAGAGATGATATCCCGGTCATTTCCAGCACTCCTGTTCATTGCGCTCATTACAACGCTTCTTTTCACTGCAGGATGCACCATGCAGATCAATGACGGCGGGCAGGGGGGCACTGGTACGAAACAGTTCTCCCCGGGAATCCCCTATCCGGCCCAGGCCGTCCGGGTCATCGATGGCGACACCCTCCGCGTTATGTTCCCGGACGGAAGCCAGGAGACGGTCCGGATTGTAGGGGTCGACACTCCAGAGGTTACCCCGGGGGGAAACGATCCGGACTCCTTTGCCGGGGTCACCGATCCCTGGTTTCTCTCGTCCTGGGGGGAGGAGGCCTCTGCCACCCTTCGCCGGGAGGTGGAGGGACAGGAAGTGACGGTCACCACCGACCGGGCGGCGGGAGAACGGGACCGGTACGGCAGGCTTCTTGCCTACCTCCATGCCGCTGACGGGACCGATATCGGCGAGCTGCTGCTCTCCCGGGGGCTGGCCCGGGTATACACCGCCGAATCCTTCTCCCGGAAAGAGCACTACCTCGCCGTGCAGGAAGAGGCCGTACGGAAACGAATCGGTATCTGGAGCGGGATGACCCCCGCACCTCCCGGATCGGACGGGGTCTTCATCGCCAATGTCCACTACGATGCAGCCGGCGACGACCGCACCAACCTCAACGACGAGTACATCACCCTGGAGAACGGCGGCGGCACTGTGGTCGCCCTCACCGGGTGGCAGATCCGGGACAGTGACGGATTCACGTACATCTTCACTGAAGGTTCCCTCAGCCCCGGCGGCGAAATCATCCTGCACACCGGTGGCGGATCAGATACCGGCACCGATCTCTTCATGGGCTCACCAGCCCCGGTGCTGAACAACGACGGTGATACCGTCACTCTCCATGACGCCGGCGGGACCGAAGTCTCACGGTTCGCGTGGTAACACCATTGGGCCATGGACGAAAAACCACCACCGGGCACGCTATTCACGGTTCGCCGGGAGGTGCCCCGGCCCGGGCCTCGTCGAGGGCGAACACAACCTCGCTCCAGGCCTTGTCAAGGAGTCTCCGGTAGTAGCCGGCATCGAAGCGGGTCGCGTTCCAGTCGAGGGCCACCGACCAGGTCCGGGCATCGGTAACCACGTAGCTCACCTCCATCCCGGGGAAGAGGTCGATCCCGGCGGCGGCACAGGCCGCGACCGCGGAGGCCTCAGGGCAATGGTGGGAGTACCGGAGCCTGCTGATCCGGCGGGAAATGGCCAGGTCCTTCGGGTCCGCCCCGGGGAGCCCGGCAACCGCCTCCCGGTACTGCTGCCGGACCCGGTCTGCACACGCCGTCAGCTCCTGCCGGTCTGCTGCGGCCTGCAGGGGTATCCCCCCGGCGGGCCGCGATCCCCCGCACCTTCAGCTCCCCGGTGGAGAGGCGCCCGTAGTACCGGTTGTATGCGCCGAAGCCGTCAGGCATGGGGAGGAAGACGATCCAGTCGTAGGCATCGAGCGTGGTATGCAGATCGGTCTCCTGCTCGACCCGCTCCTTCAGCAGCGCTGCAGGCCCGCCCTGCACCCAGAGGCAGTCCACGATCCCGTGCAGGACGGAGAACCCGAGCTCCTCGGCGATGTCCTTGGTCCGGATCAGGATCTCCCGGGCCTGCCCGGTGATCTTCTCGTGCACCTCGATCTGCCCGAACTTGGCGTTTTTGTACCCGGTGTACCCGAAGCAGGTCACGAGCATCCACTTGAGGATGGCGTCGATCCCGGTATACGAAGGGTCCTCTGCCTTCCGGGCCTTGCTCTCCTTCCGGAGGGAGAGGAGGGGGGCGAGCACCCCGGGCAGGAAACCCGGCCGCTCAGGAGAGGCGAGGGTCTCGGGCGAGAGGTTGCAGGCCACGATAATGGAGGGGTAGAGGGAGGTGAAATCGATCTCGTACACCTGCTCGTACAGGCCCGGGACCGGCTGGAACATCATCCCGCCCCGGTCAGCAGCCTTCAGCTCGTCGAATCGCCGCACGCACTCGGGGTCGCTCTTCCGGAAAGGGATGGCGATGTCCTGCCGGAGGGCCTCGTAGACCTCGTAGGCCGAGATCAGGGTCCCTGAGGTGAACCGGGCGGTGAGGTTCGGGGAAAGCCCGGTGAGCCGGGCACCGAGGATGATGCCCGCAAGGCCGCTCTCCCGGTAGTGGAAGCTCTGGGTGGTGTCGACCAGGACCCTCCCGTCTGGTATGAGCGACCCTGCCCGGTACTCGGTCTTCCCGTAGCTCCAGTACGATTTCTGTGCCATCTTCCGGTACCTCCCGCTCCGTGAGAATGGAAGCACCACTCCCTCCTTCCGGGCCGCCGAAAGAAGCCGGGGCAGCCAGAGGTCCGAGCGGGAGAAGAGCACGATGTCGGGATCGCAGGACTCCAGGAGATCGGCGAGGTCGGCGAAAACGGTCCGCCCGGGACCCCCGAGCCGTTCGCGGCGGTCATGGATCACCGCGATCGAGCGGAACGCCTCACCGTCGAAGGGGTTGCCGTCCACCTCCACCGTGAGGGTGCGGAAGGGGATCGGGAAGTCCAGGGAGAACCGCGACTCCCCCTCACCACAGCAGGGGACCCGCCCCAGCCCGGCCAGGTACCGCTGGTCGAGCCGGACATCCACGTTGTACAGCTGGGCGGCATACCCGGTCTGCCGCTCGATCGCCTCCGCGATATCCCGGCCGGCAGGGACCCTGTACCCGTTGCACTCACCGAAGATGGTGCGGAACGTGCACTCCTCTGCCCCGTACTCTGCTTCGAGCGCCTCCAGGAGCTCCCGGTGGAGGGGCGGGTCAGGCAGGTGGAGCAGGAAGGATGGGGCAAACGGCACCGTGGTCCGCAGAGTCTTCCCCGCCGACCACTCCCAGATCTCGACCCCTTCCCGGTACCCGGTATCGATGATCACTATCCTGCCCTCTCACGGGCCGGAGCAGGTCCAGGGGATGGTTCAGGGTCCCGACCCCGGGACAGGGCCGGATCGGGTTCGCGGTCCCCGGGCGGGCGGTCCTGCTCCTTCAGCAGCTCGACCAGCACCGAGAAGACAGCCGCCTCGAGCGGGTCGCTGAAGGCGTAGAAGCCCTCGCTCGCGTGCCGCTTTGCCATGGCCACCACCCTGAGGGCAGCCTCGCGGTCGGCGCCCGGCAGGGTCCGGGCCACCCGCTCCCAGCGTCCGGTGATCTCCTTCACTCCCATCCGGACGCTCCCGAAGCTCCGCCCCATC
>JAAEES010000126.1 GCA_013415575.1 Methanomicrobiales archaeon
ATCGCAGTCGCCTCCGGGATCGGCAGGGCCGAGCCCCTGATCGTGGGATCGGTTGCCCGGGAAACGTATATCCGCGGTGACCGCGATCTCGACCTCTTCCTCCTCTTTGAACCCGATCTTCCCCGGGAGGAGCTGGAACGGGAGGGGCTTGCCCTTGCGCGGAACATTGCAGAGCGCCTGCGGGCACCCTACCACGAGAAATACGCCGAACACCCGTACATCAATGCCAACGTCGAAGGCCTCGATGTTGACCTGGTCCCCTGCTACCGGGTGGAGTCGGCTGCGGCAATCCGTTCGGCGGTTGACCGGACCCCCTTCCATACCCGGTACATCGAAGAGCGGATCGAACCTCTTGTCGATGATGTCCTCCTGCTTAAGCAGTTCACCAAGGCCGGCAGGGTGTACGGCTCAGACCAGATGACCGAGGGATTCTCCGGCTACCTCTGCGAACTGCTCACACTCCACTACGGGGGGTTTACCGAACTCCTCGCTGCAGCGGCAGAATGGAAGCCGGGGACCCTCATCGATCCTGGTGTGCACCGGACAAAGGACTTCGGCGAGCCCCTGGTGGTGGTCGATCCCGTCGATCCCGGACGGAATGTCTCGGCATCGGTTTCGCTGGACAGGATGTACGAATTTGTGGAGCTTGCGCGGGGATATCGCGAGAACCCGTCCGTTCTGTTTTTCTTTCCCCGCCCTGACGAGGTGCTCTCGCACGCGGAACTGGAAGCCGTGATACGGGCAAAGGGAACAAACATTGTCGCGGTAACGTTCTCCACCCCCCCCTTCATCCCCGAGGTGATTGTGCCGCAGCTGCGGCGGAGCCTCGACTCGGTCTGTGCTCTTCTGGAACGGAACGGGTTCTTTGTCAACTCCACCGCCTGCGAGATGCTCGAGGACCGGAGCATGCTCCTCTTTGAACTGATAAACACAGAGACAGCGAGGGCGCGGAGGCATATCGGGCCTCCGCTCTGGAACCGGTCGAATGCCGATCGCTTCGCTGCAAAGTACCGCGGGTGCGATGCTCATGACCTCTTCGCCGGCCCATTCATCGAGAACGGCCGCTATATTGTGGAGATACCCCGGAAGTATACCCGCGTTGAGGACCTGCTCAGATCAGTGGACGTGCTCGATGTGGGCCTGGGGAAGCACGTCAGACTGTCCATGAGCGAGCACTGGGAAGTGCATGCCGGCGTTGACTGCTGGTCTCCGGCATTTGCCCCCTTCATCTCCCGGTTTCTCGCACGGAGATCCCCTCTGATGCGGATTCTCCGAAACGGGGAAACCCGGGAATAGCTTGATATAAACTCATGCTGATTTCAACATAATCGGGATTTCATGCCCTGTCCGGTCGTTTCAGGAGAACAACAGGGTACCCGCAGGTGATTTCATGGAGAGAGAGACAGCTCTTGCACGAAATATTCTCCTTGCCCTGATACTTTCGGTGGTCATTATCGTGGTGGTGATCCTGGTAGTTTTTGTGGCGTTCCCCCCGGCACCCGATATCATGCCATCGTTCCGGGCCAATACGGAGCGTTCGGGAAACACCGTTTACCTCTATCACGACGGTGGAGACCCCCTCCAGGAACGGACAACCCGTTTCCTGATCAATGGGAACGAGGTCGCCGGACAGGCCATCACCTTCCTGCACGGGCAGGACTGGCCGTGGACAACCGGTGAGACGATACGAATAGAGTACGCAGGCGCGGGTAGCCCGGAAACGATAGAAGTGCTGTACGCATCGGGAGATACCTCCGCCGTTGTGTATACGGCAAACCTCGCCCCGGTGACCGAACCGGTGCCTCCGAGCCCTGCCGAAACACCCACTCCCACAGCCCCTCCAACCGGTGTCACTCCTCCCGAGACCACCCCTGCTCCGACGTTCACCACCCCTGCTGCACCGGTTACCACCGTGACCGCAGAAGCGGTCCCCCGGCCGCCTGCCGCGGCCTTCCAGGCTGCCCCGCGATCCGGTGAGACGCCGCTCACCGTCCGGTTCACCGATCTCTCGACCGGGTCCCCTGACTCCTGGCTCTGGAACTTCGGCGATGGCGGGACCTCAACGGACGAGAATCCGTTCCACGATTTCACGATGCCGGGAGTCTACACCGTCACCCTGACCGTCACCAATGCCTACGGATCAAGCAGCAAAACCGAAGCCGCGTACATTGCTGCAGGGATGCTCCCCTCGGCACAGTTTACCAGTGTTCCCCGCGAAGGGCAGGTGCCGCTCTCAGTCCAGTTCAATGACCTGTCCACCGGATCGCCGGACCGGTGGGCATGGAACTTCGGTGACGGGACCGGTTCCCTGGAGAAAAACCCCACCCACCTCTACCTGGAGCAGGGGGAGTATACCGTAGCCCTCACCGTCACCAACAGCTACGGATCCAATACCCGGATCCAGACAGCCTACATCAGGGTTATTACCCCTGAGAGAAACGAGGTCTTCCTCTCGGGGAGCAGGTCGGCCTCGCTGCTCCCTGATGCCTACCTGCAGTTCGTGGTTGCCGGCCCGGGGGCATGGATCAAGATTGCCGGAAGTGAATACCTGTTCCGGGAAGGCGACCTCGTCCAGCTCTTCCCCGCCGATGTCAGCAGCGGGACTATCGATGTCAACGAGGGAGGCATCACGACGTTCTCCTTCTCCGGCGTGCGGATGTTTGTAAACGGGGATCTCGCACGGACTGGTATCGTTTCCGGGATTCTTGTTCCTGAATTCGCCGGTCTGAAGTCAACTCTGGTCATTATCCTGCCGGCCGGCGATACCGGAAAGGTACTCTTCATCGATGAACGGAAGATCGATGCATCCTCCCCGGTCACCATCTCCAACCTCGGGCCTGATTCCAACGGAAAGATGTACCTGGCGGTGAAGACTCAGGATCTCACCTTCCGGGGAGGCGCCGAATCCTACCAGGTAGGATAACCTCCTTTTTTACACCGGGAAGCCGGAAAGAAAAGGCTTTATCCGATGTACTGTAAAGAATTATCGTTTTGACAGGTGCGATTATGCAGCAGAGAGCAGCAGTCTGTTTTTTCCTCGGTATCCTCTCCTTCCTTATCTTCCTGCAGCCGGCGATGGCAGCGGATGTTAAGGTTACCCTCTACGAGACCGATTTCTCAACTGATCCCGGCTGGATAACCAATAACCCCTCGTACTACTACTGGGATGTCCAGCGGGAGGCCTACCATTTCCAGACCGAAGGAGGGACAAACGGGTACAGCTTCCTCCCGGTGGAATACCAGCGTGGGCCGTTCACGCTGGAGTACGACCTGGTTATCACCTCAATCAAAAAAGACGGTGCGGTCAGGTTCGGAATGACCAACACGGACATGGACATCTCCAAAGGGGTGAACGTGCTCGGGGTCTT
Organism: Methanomicrobiales archaeon; assembly: GCA_013415575.1. Taxonomy (GTDB): domain Archaea; phylum Halobacteriota; class Methanomicrobia; order Methanomicrobiales; family Methanospirillaceae; genus UBA9949. Next base: position 3,369 of record JAAEES010000126.1, read on the forward strand.
TGAGTATGAGCAGTACGGCAGGCTCATGGCCATCCGCGTCATTGACCAGAACAACCACCTTCACGAGACGACGAGCCAGTATGATTCCTACTGCGGTGACCAGCCGAACTGCGCGACCAAGCAATTCGCCGAGAATACCACCTACCGGGTCGTCATCCGCTATAATGATGAGCTGACACAGGCCGATATCAAGGTCACGAACACGGAGACAGGAGAGCTCCTCTGGGGATACTTTGTCCCGATCGGTGATCAGCTCTACTACCTCAACCGGCTGGCAATCACCACCAAGGGCGATTACGCCATCGGGAACACTGCGGAAGGGTACATCGACAACATCAGCCTCACCACCTACGTCACGGTCACGCCCACCACCGTGGTGACGACGCCCCCAACTACGGTCCCGACCACCATTCCAACCACGGTTCCCACCCCCACACCGACCGAATCTCCGGTGAGTCCTGCAACCCTCTGTGCTGCCCTGGTTGCCGCCGCCGGGATTGCCATCCTTTCATGGAGACGGTGAACCGGGCAGGGAGCATCTTATGACCGGGGACCCGGATACCCACGTGATCGAGGCCATCGGGCGGTGCAGGATCGTCGTGAAAAACGGTGAAGTGGTGGAGGTCGGCCCTCCCCTTATCCGGGAATGCCCCCTTGCCCGCCGGTTCGCCCGGCCCGTCCACCCCATCACCCGGGAGGCGGTCAGGGAGAACATCGAACACCGTATCCGGTCCTTCG
>JAAEES010000127.1 GCA_013415575.1 Methanomicrobiales archaeon
ATGGGGAAGAAGGCAGGATACTTCAATTTCCTCACCCACATCACTCCGGACTGCGACTGCGTGGGCTGGAGTGACGCGCCAGTGGTCCCGGACATCGGCATCCTTGCCTCCCGGGATCCGGTGGCCATCGATGCAGCCTCGTTTGACCTGGTCAACCGTCAGGCAGGTCTGAAGAATTCCTTCCTGAAACGGAACTTCGGGGAGGGGGAAGACAAGTTCCGGGGTATGCGCATAAGCACCGATGGCTACCGGCAGATCCGGTATGCCGAGGAGATCGGACTCGGCTCAGCCTCGTACCGGCTGGTCGAGACCGGGTGAACAATTTTATTATCCCCTGAAGGATTCTACCCCCAATCTGCACTTTTTCCTGAAAATCAGGAGGGTTCCATACGCTTCCCGACCACAACGGTTATAAGTGGGCGGAAGGCAAGCGCTTATAAGCGTTCAAAAGCGAGATTAATGTTGCGTTTGGGAGGACAGGAACCCAAACATACCTTGAAAATTTTTCACAAAGAGCACAAGGAGAACACTATGAACCTCAGACAGCCCAATGGCAATGAAGCTACCAGCACGACAAACCGTTCACGCGACGTCGTGCCGATGTCTGGTATCTGCACCCGTTGTATTGACGGATGCAAGGGAAGCTGCGAGATCTGGCTCTCATCGTTCCGCGGCCGGGAAGTCCTCTACCCGGGTCCGTTTGGAGAGATAACCGCGGGTGCGGACAAGAACTATCCTATCGATTACTCCCACCTGAATATCCAGGGATATGCGATGGGTGCCAAGGGGCTCCCGGAAGGCACCGAGATCGGCCCGGACACGGCGGTATTCTACAACGTCGATACTGAGACCGAGTACGGCTGGGACAAGAAAGTGAAAATGCGCCTCCCCATCTTTACCGGCGCACTCGGTTCGACCGATATTGCACGGATCAACTGGGAGCACTTCGCTATCGGTGCAGCCATCTCCGGGATCACCATCGTATGCGGCGAGAATGTCTGTGGTGTCGACCCTGAACTGCAGCTCGACAACAAGGGCAAGGTTAAGAAGTCCCCCGAGATGGACCGGCGTATCGACATCTACAAGAAGTTCTGGGAAGGCTACGGCGAGATGCTCGTCCAGCTCAATGTCGAGGATACCCGGCTCGGGACCGCCGAGTACGTTTCATCCAAGCACAACCTGGACACCATCGAGCTCAAGTGGGGGCAGGGGGCCAAATGCATTGGTGGAGAGATCAAGGTCAGGTCCCTTGACCGCGCTATCGAGCTCAAGAAGCGCGGGTATATCGTCCTGCCCGATCCCACCCGGCCGGACATGCAGGTTGCCTTCAAGCAGGGTGCGATCAAGGAGTTTGAGCGCCACTCCCGCCTCGGCTTTGTCTCGAAGGAAGGATTCCTCGATGAAGTCGACCGTCTCCGCGACATCGGGTTCTCCCGGGTTACCCTCAAGACCGGTGCCTATTCCGCCGTTGAACTGGCCATGGCCATCCGGTATTCTGCCGAGGCAAAGATCGATTTCCTCACCATCGACGGAGCCCCAGGAGGAACCGGCATGAGCCCCTGGCCGATGATGAATGAGTGGGGTATCCCGACCTTCTACATCCAGTCCCTCGCCTACGAGTACTGCGAACTCCTGAAGAAGCGCGGCATCAGGGTACCCGATATCGCTATTGCCGGTGGATTCTCCGATGAGCCGAATGTATTCAAGGCTATCGCCATGGGAAGCCCGTATGTCAAGGCCGTCTGCATGGGTCGTGGCCTCATGATACCGGGAATGGTCGGAAAGAACATCGCAAAGTGGATCAAGGACGGCGACCTCCCGAAGACCGTCTCCAAGTACGGAACCGTGCCTGAGGAAATCTTTGTCACCTACGAGGAACTCAAGGAGAAGTACGGCACCAAGTTCAAGGAAATCCCGATGGGTGCCATTGGCATCTATACTTATGCGCAGAAGTTCAGGACAGGCCTCCAGCAGATCATGGCCGGAAGCAGGAACTTCACCCTGAAGTCACTCTCCCGGGACGACCTGATGGCGCTTACCGAAGAGGCGTCGAAGGTCTCGGGCATACCCTACGTCATGGACGCCTACGCAGACGAGGCGTTGACGGTTCTGCTCGACTGATATCCGGTGCGGATTATTCCGCCCGCACTTTTTTTGAACCATTCGGAGAAAAGGCGTCGACAAGGTTCCGGGTTATCCGGGCGCCAAGTGACGGAGGGAGTGACTCGAGCCAGAGGAAGAACCCCACCCGTGACGGCGTGTAGCGTTCGAACTTGAAGTTACCGTCGCCGTTCTGCACCATCTTGAGGTACTCCTGCTTGCGCCGCTGCCGCAGGTATACGATCGCCTCGTATCCCGGGAGATCGGTGGCCAGGATGGCTTTTGAGTACCTGTTCATGATCTCACGGTAATCGATTTCCTGGCCCCGGATCAGGAACTGGTGATCCCGGCAGAGTGAACGGATCGCAGAGGGGTAGAGGCCGCCATACAGGATCTTTTTCACCAGCCGGCTGGTTCCGTTGGTGATATCCGGAAGACCCCCCTCGGGAGAGGAGACTCGGTCGAACACACGTGCCCGTTCCTCTTCATGGTAGGTCTCATAGGAAAATTTTTCCCGGAGCGGTATCTCGTGGGCGAGCACCAGGCTCTGGTGCTGCGGAGGCCGGCACAACCGTTCCTTTGATCGGTTTGGGTGGAGATATGACTTGATCTCTTCGCACGAAGCGGTCTGGATGTTGACCGTCTTCGGTGTCTTCAGAAGCCTCCTTCCCACAACGTAGTTGGTCACGTCAAACGAGGAGATGAGGAGGAACGGAACCTGCCGCTGGTCGAACATGTACCCGAGGAGTGCGCGCTTGTAGGCGATCTCCTTCTCAAACTCTTTCATGTCCGATGCGGAGGTAACCACCTCGGCAAAGGTTACCTGGTCATTGTTATCGATAAGCAGAAGGTCGAATTCGGCGAGATCCTGCCCGTTTCCCCGAACGGTGATGTCTCCACACCGGGAATAGTAGAGCCCGTTTTGCCCGAGCCTTATCTTCTGGCGTGCCTGCCGGGGCACATCCATCCCCTTCAGCGCAAGCCGATGTATCTCGTCCGTTTCGAGTGACATCGTGCGAAACATCTCGTAGATGATGGCCTCATACCAGCGGCCCTCGGCAGTCCTCATCTTCTCGATCTCGGGGGAGAAGAGCCGTGAGCGCTCAAGACTTGAGAGGTGTCTCGTGGCATTGAGCGCCATGCGCTCATCGGGTTGAAATGAGGAAAGGTTCTTTTTAAGCCACGAGGTGATTTCCGCCATAAAAACTATACAATTATTTATTCCTTTTGGTTAAATAAGTACCCTCCACGGAAGGTTCAGGAAAAGAACAGGAACGGGGCGAATAAAAGCCCGGATCCCTGAACAACCGAATACGTTATAAAAATATATTTATATAGTTTTCTCGCATTGTAATAATGCTGTACGGTGCGCTAGGGTGGGCTTGTAGCTCAGTTAGGTAGAGCGCCTGGCTTTTAACCAGGTGGTCGGGGGTTCAAATCCCTCCGGGCCCGCTGTCTCTTGTGAAGGGGGGAAGTGCGTGAGCACCAGATTGAATGTACTGGCCCATACCATGGTGCCCGATCACCAGATCATGAACGAGGAAGAGGAAGCCGGGTTACTCTCCCTCTACAACATCACCAGTGAGCAACTGCCAAAAATGTATCATGATGATCCCGCGGTCAAGACCATCGGCGCAAAAATAGGAGATGTCGTGCGGACCATCCGCGACAGTCACACAGCCGGGAGAGCAGAATCGTACCGGCTGGTTGTGAAGCGGCCGAAAAAGTAAGGGGGGAGCTGATCATTCTGATAGACAGGAGCATATTATCAAGGGCATATTTTTCCCGTGAGCATGTTGCGCGCCACCAACTTGACTCATACAACAATTTTCTCAAATCCAATCTCCAGAAAGTGGTCAATGAGCAGCGGATTATCGAGACCGATATCGAGATCCGGGGAAAGAGCAACGAACCGGTATGGGTCGAGCTCGGAAAGATCGAGGTCAAAAAACCGAGGGTGCGGGAGGCGGATGGATCGCAGGGAGATCTCTTCCCCAGTGAGGCACGTCTGCGCAACCTGACATACGCAGCACCAATCATGCTCGAGCTGACCCTTGTCCAGGGTGAAGACCGGCAGGAGCCGGTGGTCACCACCATCGGGCAGCTCCCCATCATGGTCGGTTCGGCATCCTGCAACCTCTACGGGATGAATGACGAAGAGCGGGTCTCCCATGGTGAAGATCCGTTCGATCCCGGCGGCTATTTCATTGTGAACGGCACCGAGCGAGTGCTGATGACTCTCGAGGATCTTGCCTCGAACAAGATCATGACCGAGTTCACCGAGCGCTACAATGAACGCATCTACGTGGCAAAGGTCTTCTCGCAGTTCCGGGGATACCGTGCGCTCGTGGTCGTGGAGCGGAACCGCAAGAACCTCCTCGAGGTATCGTTCCCCTCGGTCGCAGGCCACCTCCGCTTCGTCGACCTGATGCGGGCACTCGGGATGGTGAGCGACCACGAGGTCGTGAATGGTGTCTCCACCGATGAGGATATTCTCACATTCATGATGCAGAACCTCGAAGAGAGCGAATGTGACGATGTCGAAGGGGGCATCATGTATGTGGGCAAGAAGCTTGCTCCCAACCAGACCCGGGACTACCAGCGCAAACGGGCTGAATTCGTGCTTGACAACTACCTGCTGCCGCACCTCAACTACCTGATGCCGGTCACTCTCAAGGAGGGTGACGAGGGGTACCGGGAGGCGGTCGCGGAAGTGAGGCTGGCCAAGGCCCATTTCCTCGGGCGGATGGCCGAGGCCTGTTTCGACCTGGTGCTGAACAAGCGCCGGATCGATGACAAGGACCATTACTCGAACAAGCGGCTGAAACTCGCCGGCGATCTCATGGAAGATCTCTTCCGGATCTCGCTGAACCGGCTGACCCGGGATATCAAGTACCAGCTGGAGCGGGCGAGCATGCGTCACCGTGACCTCTCCATCGGTACTGCAGTACGGGCTGATGTTCTGACCGAGCGACTCCTGCATCCCCTGGCAACCGGGAACTGGGTCGGCGGGAGAACAGGGGTCTCCCAGCTGCTCGATCGTATCGATCACATGAGCGTCCTCTCCCACCTGCGGAGGGTGATCTCCCCGCTCTCCCGGTCACAGCCGCATTTCGAGGCCCGTGATCTGCACCCCACCCAGTGGGGCCGGATCTGTCCGAGCGAGACTCCGGAAGGTCCGAACTGTGGACTGGTCAAGAACTTTGCACAGATGGTGGAGATCAGCCGGGGTGTCCATGACGAAGAGGAAGTGGTGCGGATGCTGTACAACCTCGGCGTTGAGCATATCCGGGGTGATGCGTGATGAAGAAAGCACGTGTTTTTGTTGACGGTGCCCTGATCGGGCTCGTTGATGACCCCCGGACGTTTGTTGGCCAGCTCCGGAACATGCGCCGGCAGGGAGCTCTCTCTATTGAGGTCAATGTCTCCTACAAGGAGTTCAACAACGATGTTATCATCCACACCGACCGTGGCAGGGCGCGACGCCCGCTCATCGTCCTCCAGAATGGAAAGCCGTTGATCACTCCTGACGAGATCGAGAAACTGGCGAAAAAGGAGATCGATTTCGACTTCTTTGTCCGCCGGGGCATGATCGAATTAATCGACGCCGAAGAGGAGGAAGACCTCTTTATCGCCATCAACCCCGCGGATATCACCCCTGACCACACGCACCTGGAAATCGATCCGTCCCTGATCCTCGGTATCGGCGCCGCCCATGTCCCCTTCCCGGAGCACAATGCAAGTCCCCGTGTCACCATGGGTGCCGGGATGGTCAAGCAGGCCCTGGGGTTCGGAACAGCGAACATGAAGCTCCGCCCCGACACCCGCGGGCACCTGCTCCACTATGTCCAGCGTCCTATCGTCCATACCCAGACATCAGACCTGATCGGATCAGATGACCGGCCTGCCGGACAGAACTTTGTGGTGGCCATCCTCTCCTTTGAAGGATACAATATCGAGGATGCCCTCATCTTCAACCGGGCATCCATCGACCGCGGCCTCGGGCGGTCCCACTTTTTCAGGACCTATGAGGGCGAAGAGCGCCGGTATCCTGGAGGCCAGGTCGACCGGATCCAGATCCCGGACGAGGAAGTAACCGGTGCCCACGGTGCCGAGAGCTACAAGAACCTCGATGACGACGGGGTCATCAACCCGGAGACCGTGGTCAATGAGAAGGATGTGCTGATCGGTAAGACCTCGCCGCCCAGGTTCCTCGAGGAACCGACCAGTGACCTGATTACGGTCGAGAAGAGGCGGGACACCTCGGTGACCATGCGGAGCAACGAGCGTGGAATCGTTGACACAGTCATCATTACCGAGGGTGAGAACAGTTCCCGCCTGGTGAAGGTGCGGACCCGTGACCTCAGGATCCCGGAAGTGGGGGACAAGTTTGCCTCCCGCCATGGGCAGAAGGGGGTTATCGGGCTCATCGCAGCCCAGGAGGATATGCCGTTTACCGAGTCAGGGATGACCCCTGACCTGGTGATCAATCCCCACGCCATTCCGAGCCGGATGACCGTCGGGCACATGCTGGAGATGATCGGCGGAAAGGTCGGCTCGCTGGAAGGCCACCGGATCAATGCTACCGCATTTTCGGGCGCCCAGGAGACCACACTCCGGAACTCGCTCAAGGGTCTCGGCTTCTCCCACACCGGCCGCGAAGTGATGTACGATGGGATTACCGGGAAGCGGTTTTCCGCCGATATCTATGTCGGAGTCATCTACTATCAGAAGCTCTACCACATGGTCTCGAGCAAGATGCACGCCCGTTCACGGGGTCCGGTACAGGTTCTGACCCGTCAGCCGACAGAAGGCAGGGCCCGTGAAGGAGGTCTCCGGTTCGGTGAAATGGAGCGTGATGTGATGATCGGCCATGGTGCGGCCATGGCCCTCAAGGAACGGCTCCTTGACGAGTCTGACAAGGTTCAGGAGTATGTCTGCGCCCACTGCGGTATGGTGGCAATGCTTGACCGGAAAGCCAACAGCACCCGCTGCCTCGCATGCGGCAGCGAGACTGATATCTACCCGGTAGAGATGTCATATGCCTTCAAGCTCCTCCTCGATGAGATGAAGAGCATGGGAATAGCGCCGAGAATGAAACTTGAGGACGTGGTGTAGGAGGGACACGCGATATGCCAAGCCCAAAACGAATCGGAAAGATCGAATTCGGATTACTTTCCCCCAAAGAGATCCGTACCATGAGCGTGCGGAAGATCATCTGGGCTGACACCTATGATGACGACGGGTTCCCTTACCCCCAGGGTCTGATGGACCTCCATCTCGGGGTCATCGACCCCGGGCTTCGGTGCAAGACCTGCGACCAGAAGGCCAGCGAGTGCCCCGGACACTTCGGGCACATCGAGCTCGCAAAACCGGTCATCCATGTCGGCTACACCCGGCTCATCCGGAAACTCCTCCGCT
>JAAEES010000128.1 GCA_013415575.1 Methanomicrobiales archaeon
CTTCCTGAACAGATCAAAGTCGCCCACAGTGCTATCGAGATGCTGCTCCAGGGGCTCCCTCATGAAGTGGTCTACGGGTTCCTTGAGCGGAAGCGCCGCGAGGCAAAACAGAACATCATAGATTACTACTACTGAATGGTGTACTATCCCGGCCCAGAACGCGGTCGATCCAACTGGATCCGGTGCGTATATGGTATATTTCCACTGGATAACAAAACGCGCGCCTCATGGTTGGTTTATAAAAAGGGACGATCAACGACGAGTACAGACTGGAATAAAAGGGGTTTGAATGAAGATAGGCAGCCTCCCGATTCCTGACACCCTGATCAGACAGTATGAGTCCGCGGGAGTCCGTGATCTCTATCCCCCGCAGGCTGAATGCGTTGAGAAGGGGATGTTTGAGGGGAAGAACCTTCTCGTCGCCATTCCTACGGCCAGTGGAAAGACGCTTGTCGCCGAGACGGCTATGCATTTCCATATCGCAAAGGGCGGCAAATGCCTCTATATCGTCCCGCTCAAGGCCCTCGCCAGCGAGAAATTTGAGGATTTCAGCGGTAAGGGGGTGCGGGTCGGCATCTCAACCGGTGATTATGACCGCCGGGATGACTACCTCGGGAGAAATGATATTATTGTGGCTACCAGCGAGAAGGTCGATTCTCTTCTCAGGAACGCCTCCCCATGGCTGCAGGATATCAGTCTCCTTGTAATTGACGAAGTGCACCTGATAGATTCTCCTGACCGCGGGCCGACCCTGGAGATGGTGATCACCAAGATGCGGACCAGGAATCCGTCCATGCAGGTCATCGCTCTGTCAGCCACGATTGGCAATCCCGGGTCACTTTCCCGGTGGCTTGATGCGGAACTTGTCACCGGCAGCTGGCGACCGGTGGACCTCCGGCAGGGGGTGTATTATGAAGGAGCTATCCATTTCCACTCTGATGTGCGGCCGGTCCGGTCCGTCTCAAAATTCGAAGATCTGAACCTCCTGATGGATACCATCGACGAGGGGGGGCAGTGCCTGGTTTTTGTCTCCTCACGCAAGAACGCCGAAGCATTTGCCAAGCGGGCAGCGAAAGCGCTTCATCTGGAGAGTCCTGAGCTCGCTACATACGCGAAACAGCTCGGGAAACTGGCCGAGACTGAACAGGAAAAGGCACTCGCGCTCTGTGCCTCTTCCGGGTCCGCATTCCACCATGCAGGTCTCAGGAGAGCGACCCGGAGTATTGTGGAAGAGGGATTCAGGAAAGGGCACATTAAGTGTATCTCATCAACGCCCACCCTTGCTGCTGGGCTGAATCTGCCTGCACGGCGGGTCATCATCAGGGACTATCGCCGGTATAGTGCTGGTGAGGGTATGGTGCCGATTCCGGCGCGGGAGTACCACCAGATGGCGGGTCGAGCCGGCCGCCCCCACCTCGATCCATACGGTGAAGCGGTCCTGATCGGCCATTCTTCACAGGATGCCGCTGAACTCTTCTCGTACTACATCGACGCCCCGCCAGAAGATGTCAATTCCCAGTGCTCGACCGAACGGGCTCTCACCACCCACATTCTCTCTCTCATCGCGTCCGGGTTTGTCACATCCCTTCCGGCACTCCAGGACTTCATGAGGAATACCTTTTATTTCCACCAGAAGAAGACTGACCGGTTACTGACATCGGTCATCGGAAGGTCACTTTCCTTCCTTGACCGTGCAGAGATGATTACCATACAGGGAGATTACTTCCCGGCAACCGAGTACGGGACTCTCGTCTCACAGCTCTATGTCGATCCTCTGAGTGCTGATATCATCGTCGAACAAATCACCGGAGCGGAAGATTATTCGGATATTGGTCTTCTCCAGGTAATCTGCAGTACTCCGGATATGTTCACCCTGTTCGTGGCAAACCGGGACCGCCATTACCTTGAACGGTTCGTACTCGAGCATGATGATGAGCTCTGGCTGGACTTTCCCTATGGAGAGGATGAGTCGTATTTCCGCGGGCTGAAAACAGCGATGGTCCTCTATGACTGGAGCCATGAAGTCCCGGATGCAACCATCTGCGAGCGATACTCAATAGGGCCGGGTGACATCCATGCATTGGTCGAGAGCGTAAACTGGCTCCTCCATGCCACAGGACGTCTGACACGAATGTTCCGGCGGAATTTTACCCCTTCTGTGGGGGAATTCGAACTCTGCATGAAGCATGGGATCAAACGGGAGCTGATCCCCCTGGTCAGGATCAGAAATATCGGCCGTGTCAGGGCCCGCCGGCTCTTCAACAGCGGGTTTACTTCACCGGAGAAGATCCTGGCGGCCGGTGAAGAACGGATCATTCCCATTCTTGGTCATGGAATAACCTCACAGGTCTTTTCCTTTCTTAAAGGAAAAGAGAGCGGGAATACCCGTGTATCCGAATCGGCATCGCAGGCAGATCTTTTCCAGTTTGGGAACCGGGAAACGGAGTGATTTGCCAATGCAGGTGGAAGAATGCATGATTGTTCAATACCGGACTGAGATCCAGAATCAGGAAGCGTTTCTGACCATAATCCGCGATATCGCTGCGAGACACAGCGTACATATCATCCTCTTCAATGCGTCGAATATGGCAGGATTGGCTCATGTCCGGACTGCGCTCAACCATGCCTTCCGCGCATTTACCAGTGGTTCGGCAATCTCAAACAGTGTCGAGATGGAGGCATTCCTCTACGCCTCCGGATCCCGCCAATGCCAGATCGGTATCCAATTCGGGGTGCATGCCGGTTCGAATGATACTTATCTTTGTATCTGTCCCGCTTCTTCCGGGGCATTTGAGGAACTACTTGATTTTGGGGAGCTTTGCAATGAAGACTGGGAGACCCTTTCCCATGAAAAAATGAACCGCCTCAGGAAGCTCTTCGATATATCCGAAGAAGAGCTGGCTGTTGTCGGTCCTTCCAGGATAACCGAACTGATTCTCGAGCGGGTTGCACTTCTGGAAGTATACCGGTAGTTTCCCGGTAATTCCGATGGTACAGTCCATCGGTGGTTTGTTTAAAAATCGGGCAACTCCGGGTCAAAGAAAATCAGGAAGCCGGGAATGTGCGCCGGGACCTTCACCTTTCATCCTGATAACGAGCCAGGTTAATCTGAAAGGAAACAAAATTGAATTCTTTCCCAGTATGAACCACAATTCCGCACCCGTACAACAGGACGCTATTCCAGCCAAGTGCCTCAGAAATCTTACTTGTTTGCATGGGTAAGAATATGCCGGATTTCCGGAATGATGAGCGCGCTTGTTGCCAGTTTGGCTGCGCCGGTTGAACCCGGAATGCAGAAGATGGCTTTTCCACCGGATATTCCGGCAACTGCCCGGGACAGCATGGCTGCACTGCTTATCTCCGAAAAACTCATCATCCGGAACAATTCCCCGAACCCATCAATCTGCTTATCCAGAAACGGGGTTACCGCCTCAATTGTGCAGTCATCGTGCGTCAGCCCGGTTCCACCGTTTAGAACAATACAGCTGGCCCGATCCAATGCACGATTCAGCTCGCTCCTGATTGCCTCAATCCTGTCCGGAACAATGGTGTAGTACGTGATCGCTATTCCTGCATCCTCAAGGAGGGTTGTTATGGTATCACCGGTTGTATCAGTCTCCTTTGTCCGGGAGCTCGATACCGTTATCACTGCTGCTGAAATGGTCATCAGTTGAACATGATCTGGGTTCATTGCATCAGCTATAGATCAGGGAGGTTAAAAGTTCATACCTGCTGAGGGTATATGTGAACTTTCCAGGGTGAATCCCCAACCCCTTTGTTTCCACTGGAGCTCTTTTCCTGCTATCCTGATGTCATTGTTTTGAGATTAGATGAGATCAGAGAGAATCTCAATTTTTTGAGAGTGTTTCTCATCGAACATGGTTCTTCTTCAGAGTGTTTTTGTGAGTGTTTTTATTCTGATTATTATGGGTAATTCTATGCTTTACCCATGGATTCTATCTGCTAATTTTGCCAATCCCATTTTTTTTAAAGTTAAATGGACAATTTTATTCCTCCATGCTTGCCCACAAATTTTTTCCAT
>JAAEES010000129.1 GCA_013415575.1 Methanomicrobiales archaeon
GCCGTCCGGAACATCCACGGTTCCCCACCAGGTGAGCATTACGTACGCCATACGATTCTACCGGATCTACGATACCGGAAAGGGGATCGATATCAGCCGGCTCGAGCAAGCCCTCGCGTCAGGGCATGCCATCGCCCGGTCCACCTTTACCCGGGTGAAACCGAAATCGATCTCCATGGACGTCCCTCCGCTGCTCATCCGGCTCCCGCCGGTGATGGGGAATGTGGGGGGAGAGCAGACCCCGCTGACGGTCATCGCCCGCGTGTATGATATCGGGGCGGTCAGTATCTGTTTCATCCTCGAAGATGTGGAGGCACCGGCCGGAGCACTCCGTGAGCAAGCCCTCCGCTCCGCAGGCCAGAACGGGCTTGAACCGTTATTCAACGAGACCGTTGTCCGGATACGGGAGATCCTCAGCCCGCTGGTGGATGATTTTTTCATCGAACCCGGGTTCTTTGAAGATTATACCATCTACATCGCCGACCGGAACGACCCGGTGCTCGATCCGGTCGTCATACTGCTCGGGGAAGATCGGGTATTTTCAACCCAGATGCGGGAGGATATCCTCCGGAATTCCCTCTCCTACAGTGTCGATGATCTCACCATCCTCTCCTGGGACGCCGCACTGCTCATCAGCGGGGAACCTGCCGGCGACATCATCGAGCTGATCGAGTTTGCCAACGTCCAGGCCCTGGAGTTCCGGTACTATGACCGGGAGCTCACCCGCCAGATGGACCGGATGTACGATGATATCGAGAACGCTGACCGGAATTCATCCTTCCGCCGCCTGCGCCAGTACCACCGGATCATGTCCCGCCTGATGGAGACCCAGGCAGAGATTTCTGACATCGTCGAAAAAGTCGACAACCTGATCAAGGTCACCGAGGACATCTACTATGCCCGGGTTTATGCCGCTGCCCTGCATGTCCTGCGGATATCCCAGTGGCGGGACGGGGTGAACCGGAAAATTGGGATGATCCGGCAGAACTACGAGATGCTCTCCGATGAGGTCAATATCCAGCACTCGAATTTCCTCGAGCTGGTGATCATTCTCCTGATCGCCTTCGAAATCGTGATTTTCATCGGGCAAATCCTGTGGAAGTAGGGACCTCCTCTTTCTTCGGGAATTCCTACCATAATGTCCCCCCTCATCCGGGGGATGATGCTGGCCCCAGGGCTCCCGGGAAATCCTCTTTTTTGGATAGCACGCGAGGCAGATCGTCGGTTCGACGGCATTTTCACGCTGTGCAGATGGTACCTGCCCCCAGGATCAACTACATATACTGCTTTCAGCTGATCGCTACACATAGAGGATGGTAGCTAACCATGGCCGAAGAACCCAAACCAAAACTGATCGGGGAGCGGCGGGACGTGTGCGAGCTCGACCGTGCCCGTCTTGCCCTGATGAACCCCGCGATTATCGAGCAGAAGAAAGAGGAACGGACCTTCGATGAGGCGGCCAAACCGTTCATCGAGATGACCATGAAGGAGGGTATCGAGACGGTCTGGGACCGGTTCGAGATGCAGCAGCCCTCCTGCAAGTACTGTGCTTCCGGACTCTCCTGTTCCCGCTGTGCGATGGGCCCCTGCAGGATCATCCCGCCGGAGCGGATCCGCGGGGTCTGCGGTGCGGACGCCGACCTGATCGTCGCCCGGAACCTGCTCGATACCATCGCCACCGGTGCAGCCGCCCACTCCGATCATGGCAGGGAGATCGTCCTGACCCTGTACGGTATCGGGCAGGGGACGGTGACCGATTACGTTATCGCCGACCCGGAGAAGCTCAGGCGCCTTGCTGCCGAGTACGGCGTGGCTACCACGGGGAAGGATGACAAGAAGATCGCCGGAGAGCTCGGCCGGGCGATGCTCGACGAGTATGGAACGGTCAAGAACTCGCTCCAGATTGCGCAGCGGGCTCCGGGAGCCACCCGTGAGATCTGGGAGAAGGCCGGGATCTCCCCGCGGGGTATCGACCGGGACGTGGTGGATGCCATGCACCGTATCCAGATGGGGGTCGCGGCAGACTACGCCAATACCCTGACCCACGGACTCAGGGTGTCGCTCTCCGATGGCTGGGGCGGGTCGAGTGTGGCCACCGAGATCTCGGATGTCCTCTTCGGAACCCCGAAGCCGAACGAGTCGCTGGTCAATCTCGGGGTGGTGAAGAAGAGCCACGTCAATATCTCGCTCCACGGCCACAACCCCATGCTCTCCGAGATGGTGGTCAAAGCGGCAAAGGACCCCGAGATCCAGGCGCTGGTCAAAAAGGTCGGGGCCGCCGGGATCAACCTCGTGGGACTCTGCTGCACCGGTAACGAGCTCCTGATGCGGAAGGGGATTCCCAATGCCGGCAACCACTTCAACCAGGAGCTGGTGATCACCACCGGGGCGCTCGAGGCCATGGTGGTCGACTACCAGTGCATCTTCCCGTCGCTTCCCCGGACGGCGAGCTGCTTCCACACCCATGTCATCTCCACCAGCCCGAAATCCAAGATCCCGGGTTCCTTCTACTTCGAGTTCGAACCGGAGAACGCCTATGCCACGGCCAAGGCCATCGTGAAGATGGCAGTCGAGAACTTCCCGAACCGGATACCTGAACGGGTGTTCATCCCGGTCGAACCGGTGAAGGTGATGACCGGGTTCTCGGTCGAGGCCATCAAGGGAGCGCTCGGCGGGACCTTCAAACCGCTCGTCGACCAGATCGCCGCCGGGAATATCCGGGGAGCGGTCGGGATCGTGGGCTGCAACAACCCCAAGGTGAAGCATGACTACGGCCATGTCACGCTCTCCAGGGAGCTGATCAAGAGAAACATCCTCTGCGTGGAGACAGGGTGTGCGGCCATCGCTTCCGGGAAAGCCGGGCTGCTCCAGCCCTCGGCCGCGTCGCTGGCGGGACCGGGTCTTAAAACCGTCTGCGAATCGCTGGGGATCCCGCCGGTGCTGCACATGGGCTCCTGCGTTGACTGCTCCCGCATCCTGCACCTGGCCGCGGAGCTCGGCAATGCCCTGAACGTCGGGATCCACCGCCTCCCCCTTGCCGGGGCAGCGCCGGAGTGGTACTCCCAGAAGGCGGTCTCCATCGGCTCTTACTTCGTGGCCTCCGGGGTCTACACCGTGCTCGGGGTCATGCCGAAGATCGCCGGAAGCCCGCCGGTGGTCTCCCTCCTGACCGAAGGGCTGAAGGGTGTGGTGAACGCCTCGTTCGCCGTCGAGCCCGATCCACTCAAGGCGGCTGACCTGATCACCGACCACATCGAGAGGAAGCGGACCGAACTCGGGATCTGATCCCGCTCATCCTCTCTCTTTTCAGCCATGGCTGCTGCACACCACGACAGGATCCGGATTGTGATCACCGGCAAAGGAGGCGTCGGGAAGACCACGCTCACCGCCCTGCTCGCCCGCGGTTTCGCCGACCAGGGCCGCAGAGTCCTTGCTGTCGACGGCGACCCGCAGCAGAACCTCGCTGCCACCCTGGGCCTTCCCCCGGACCGGGAGATCACCCCGCTCGCCGACCGGAAGGAGTACATCGAGGAGAAGATCGGGGCCGGGCCGGGGAGGAGCGGCCTCATGGTGCTCAACCCCGATACGGCAGACGTGGTCGACCGGTTCGGGATACCGGCCGGGGAGAACATCCGGCTCCTGGTGATGGGCGGGGTGAAGAACGCCGGCTCCGGCTGCCTCTGCCCGGAGTACACCCTGCTTGCCGCGGTGCTCCGGAACGCCGGAGCCCTCTCCGACGACGTGGTGCTCCTCGATACCCCTGCCGGGCTCGAGCACTTCGGCCGGGCGGTGGCCCAGGGATTTTCCCTCGCCCTTATCGTCTCCGACAGCTCCTACAACGCCCTCTCGGTGGCAAAGGAGCTCCGGCGGCTGGCCCGGGAGTGCGGGATCCGGGAGACAATCCTGGTGGTCAACCGGGTGGACACGGGAACGGACCGGCAGAAGCTGCGGGAGAAGATCGGAGAGGACTTTCAGGCCGTCCGGCTCATCCCAGCCGACCCGTGCATTGTCCGGCATGAACCGTCGGTGCTGTCGGTGAT
>JAAEES010000010.1 GCA_013415575.1 Methanomicrobiales archaeon
GCCATGACAGGGCGGGCAAAGGAGCTCATCCTGGACAAGATCAGGGTGACGGAGGGTCAGGTCCTGGTGACCGGTGCACGGCTCCCGTTTTCCGGTAATTCGGCACCGGATCCGCTGGTGTAAGTGGCCGCTTCCGTGTTACACGATTTCTGATAGGAACTTCAGCCGGTATTTCCAATGGGAATTCTGATAGCTCAGGTTTTCGTGAATCCCTGATAGATGATCAGAGAACGATCTCGTGAATCATGAGAAGAGAATGTGCGACAGAACGAGATGCGAGGGAAGGGATTTGAACCCTAGAACTCCTACGAGACGGACCCCTCAAGCCCGCGCCTTTGACCTGGCTCGGCAACCCTCGCACGTTTGCCATAATATGGAGGATGTAGATCTAAAATAATGTATCCATCCGCGGGAGCGGTGGTATCCCTCCCGCAAGGGAATCTCCATAGTTCCTGATGATGTGCACAAATGTCGCTTTCCCTACAGTGATGTATATGTATGGCCAGTGCAAGAGCTATCATGCATGTGGTCGGATATCATCCAGGAATTCTCCGACTCTCCCTCCCAGAGCCGGGTTGTCAAATTCCTCCTCGAGAACGGGTTCGGGGTGAATACCGAGAGCAGGATTACCTGCAACGGCATCGAGATCCCGGCAACCCATGTCGCCAAGGCCATCGGGACCGACCGGAGGGTGGTCGATGCCACGGCCCGGCGGATCCTCGATACGCCGTCCCTGCGGGAGATCTTCACCAATATCCGGGCCACTCCCGATCTCTCGCAGCTCACCGGCCCCCTGGGCCTCTCATCGATCACAATTCTCCCCCAGGATGCCCGGGAGAAGGGCATCGTGAGTGCCGCAGTCGGGGTGATATCCGGGCATAACCTGACCATCCGGCAGATCTTCGTGACCGACCCCCAGCTCTCCGAAGAGCCGAGGCTGGTCATCATCATAGAAGGAGTGATCCCGGGAGAGGTCATCGAAGCGATCCGGAAGCTCCCCCAGGTAAAACAGGTTATTCTCTAGCGCCACATCCCGGACGCCTGAACTGCTCGGCCTCGAGCCACAACCGGTAGATGCGGTTCCGGACCTTCCGGCCGAGGTACAGCGATGTCCCGAGCCGTTCGTGGATAGAAATCTCGTGCCTGCCTTTCACCAGGTTGTCGGCATTGGCCACGATCTTTTCCTCGATGGTCTCCGGAACGCAGTCCACCGGAAGGAGGCGGAGCAGGGTGCATTCATCGGCGGTCAGTCCGGCACCGGTATGCCGTTCCACGATCCGCACAACGTCGTCGGGAATGCCCTGCTCCCGGCACCATGCCGCCCCGGCCTGGGCATGGGAGAGGGAGTGGGAGAGCCCCCTGCCGATATCATGGAGCAGGGCACCGGCATTGACGAGCTCGCGGTCGGCTACACCGGAGCGGTCACAAAAAGAGAGTGCGAGGTCCCTGACGCAGTGGCAGTGCTCAATCACCCGCCGGCTGCATCCGGCAGCACGGAGGGTTTCGTCGTACCCTGCATCCCATTCAGGCATGCCCGAGCGTCTCTTTGATCGCCTCGATACGCTTTTTCAGGGCCCGGAGAAGGATCTCGTTATCAAAGTGTTCCATCTTCTGATCGCAGGCAGGGCACATGAATTCAACATCCATGGCCTCGTTGAACGTGTAGAGCATGTTGCAGGCCTTGCAGATGTAGAAGTCGTTCTCCTCCTCGTACCGCTCCCTTGCCTTCAGCTTCTCGAGGATGGTCTCAAGATCCTCCCGGATCACCTCGAAGATCATATCCATTCGCAGGTGCCAGAGATAGGTCAGCCACCCGGTCTCGTTGTTCTTGATCCTCCGGTATTCTGCCAGACGTTTCTCGTAGAGGGTATAGAGGGTGTGGCGGACGGAATTGAGATTGATGCCGGTCTCGGCAGCAAGCTGCTCGTCGCTCCACTCACCCTCCTCCGGGAATTTTTCCAGAAGGTTGATCCCCTCCTCGCCGATCAGCCTGATAAGATATGCCTTTACCGCCGGACTTTCCAGGACCTCATCCATAGAGCCTTCCACCCATATATTGTCGGACTATTCTAATATGCTTATGCAGCAGGTCAGTCGCTTCCTGGCCGGTGGCTCCCCACCCGAAGACGCTGATGACCGCCTGGCCATCCTCAAAGGCGGTCCCGGGCCAGGGAATGTCCGATACGAGCGGCGAAAAAAGGGACAGGTCTGCGTCAACGGTTAGGTCCCGGTCGGCAAAGAGGATCTTCCGTACCGCAACCTGCCGGCATGACGGCCGCTGGCAGGGGAGATATCCCCTGCAGGCTGCCAGGTGGGTGGAGAAGAGGTTGATCCCGGTTGCCATCTCGATGGTGTCGAGCGTCGCCTGGAAGCGGGGGTTGATCTCGATGGCGTAAAGCTCATCGCCGGCTATGAAATCGATTCCCAGCGTCCCGATACACCCGGTGGCTGCAGAAATCCGTTCGGCGGACCGGATCAGATGATCGTGATGGCGGTCCCGGAACGGGGTGACCGAGCCGCAGTACCCGAACGAGGCATCACCCGCCCCCCGGAGGATCTGGCGGTTCGATGCGACCGCAACCGCGCGGGTGCCGTCGGCAACACAGCAGACCGAGCAGGGGGTGCCGGAGACCACCTCCTCGGCGAGAGCCGGGGTATCCCCGAATTCTGCAAGCCAGGCCTCCCGGTCAGCGGCAGAGGTGACCACCCGGTTTCTCCACCCTCCGGAACCGCACCTCGGTTTCAGCATTGCCGGGAAGGTTCCGGGGGAAAGGAGAGCGGGGGTGCGCATCCCGAGATCTTCGAAGAACCGGTGGGTCATCAGCTTGTCGAGGAACCGCTGCACCTTTTCCGGAGGGGTTCCGCAGAAGTCGCGGGACGGCAGCAGCTCGGCACCGGACGTGGCAACCACGATGTCGGGTGCATGGCGGGTGCACATCTCCTCGACAGCAGGGAAGAGTTCGCCGAGCTCATCGAACCGCATGCTCTCCCGGGCATAGAAGGAGAGGTCCTGGTCGCAGAAGTGGTCGACGGCATAGACCTCGCAACCGGCACCATACGCGGACTGGACCACGTGTCGGGTGGCAAAACCAGCCACGAGCACCTTCGTTCTCATCGCTCCTCGGTGATCTTCATATCTATGCTGGGGATCACCCGGATCTGTGCGCCCGGGAACTCGGCAGAGAGTTCCGATCCCTGGAAGAACCGGTCGAGGAATACGGCGAGGCCCGATATCTCGGAATGGGGCTGTCCGGTCACCGCGATGTTGTAATCGGCAAGGCCATAGATCTCGCCAGGCACTTTCTCTGCCCCGACCACGACCAGTATGCGGCTGTGCGAACGGATCGCCTCCTCCCGGTCCTGGATGCGCTCTCCATACATGGTCAGGTGGACCACCACACCGCCCGATTCCTTCCACTCCCGGATGCAGCGTTTCCACGAGACACGGTCCCTGATGAAAAAATCGCCCCCCCAGCGATTGACCACATCGGTGATGCTCTCCACCACCCCCTTGTCCTCCGCTGCAAGGAACATCCCGCTTGCTCCGAGTGCACGGGCAGCAAGCCCGACATGGGTGGTGACCCGCTGGTCACGCTCCGGCCGGTGACCAATCCGGAGGATAACCAGTTCTGCTGCCATTTAGTCCGGCCCTTTTTTTACCCTGATGACTCCGCCCTCGATGATGAAGGGCGAGGACTGGTCATACCTTGCCTGGCACCGGAGCAGCATCTCCTGGATCGAGAGGACCCGGCATCCCCCGCTCCCCTCTTCGATGAGACCGGAATTTTCAAGCCGCCGGAGCGACTGGATGACCTCTTCACTGCTGCACCCTGCCTGTTCAGAAAGAGCCTCCGGGCTCTGGCAGGGATCACCTACGAGAAGGTGGTACACCCTCCAGTCCAGGTCTGCTTCGTTCACGTATACTCATTCCACGGGTGCCGGAATATATCTTTGTTGGAGGGCCCCGGGGAGGATACCCTTTTGTCCGGTGATGCCGAGTGTACGGGAGTGACCGATGACGAGCCGCTCCCCTATTCGGTGCTGATCCGAATCGCCGACAACATCCTTGAGGCCGGCGAAGACGACCCCGATGCGCTTGCCGCGGGTCTCGAGCGGCTCGACCCGGTGATACGGGAGGAACTCCTCGCATCCGACCTCCTGAACGCCTTCCAGGTATTCTACTACTTCTTCAGGGAGGACCCCGGCGATCTCGAGACCGACCGGCTCATCCTCCAGCCTGCATCGGCCCTGTTGACCGGTGTGGTGGTCACCGGGCGCGAGTTCTACGAGGTTATCTTCCGTATCGAGAAGGGATCTCCGGTTATTCTGGTGAGCGACGGGGACTCCGTTCTGGCCGGTTTCCACGAAAAGGATGCCTACCGGCAGGCCCTCAGGTTCATTGACGAACAACTCTGAACAAGGATACCCCGGGAGTGAAGGAGCAGAAGTCTAGAGCAGGCCACCGGTTATGAGATCGGGCCGGCCGGATACCCGGATCGGGTCCGGGATACACCCCCACCGGTAGAGCCAAGAACCGATGATGACCAAGACGCCGTCCACCTCGCCCGGATCAACCCGCCCGAGAACAGAGGTGTCCTCAGGGCTGATGGTGTTGCAGATGGCGGTCGCCCAGGCATCAGCACCGGCAGGATTGCGCGAAAAGACGGTGACCGAATCTGCAGATCCGAAGGAGAGGGAATGCCCGACGGTGGCTGATGACGTGCAGATGCCGCGGATCGCCGGGTCCGGCCCGATCACGAAACCCAGCCGGTCCGAGAGAGGCGAGGCCCCGGCATGGATCCCGACCGTCACGTCCCGATCGGATAGCATGGCTATGTCTCCCCCATTGTCAACGATCCCGAAAGCCGCTCCTGCCTCCTGCATCGCCTCCACCCCGGCCCAGGCGATGGCGCCGGCTACCGCAGCCATAGGGCCCACCCCGGAATTTACCCCCGCATCAGCCATCCGGTCCACGATGGCGATCCCGGAGCTGACCGGATAGGGTTCAAGGGTAGAAAGAAAGAAGGGATCGCCGGCAGCATAGCGCTCGAGCTCCTGGCGGGCGGCGATGATGCCGTCCCGTGCTGCGCCGATATGGGCATCATCATCGGCAAGGATGGTTGCAATGGTCTCCCTGAGGTGGAAACGGCGCCGGATCATTACCGGTACATTCTGCGCTCTCCTCCCAAATACCCGCCGCACCGGTCCTGTGACCGGGCCCGGCCTCCCGCAGGTATTTATGAGAACAGGATGAGGCTTGTAGAAGAGCAGCATGAGGAGAACCGGGTCCAGGACCAGGAGGGCGGCGCGAACCGGAAGACGACGGCCCGTCACCTTCCTGGTCATATCCCGTATTCCGGACCCGGGGATCTCTTCCCTGGTAACCTCGTTTCCCGATCTCGTGCGGGTGCGGTCCGGCGAATCGCGGGAGCCCCATGTCACGATCTTCGGTCCGTTCGGGCTCCTTCCCGGATCATTGGAATATTCGCTCCTGGATCACATCAGAGAGGCTGGAAACGGGATAGCGGCCATATCCTTCCGGATCGGCGGCCCCCTGCAGCTTCGGGGGAGGAACGGGGCCGCCATCGCGCTCTCCCTTGCTCCGGATGAGAATCTGGTCTCGCTCTACCACCATCTCATCGAGGCCGTTGGCCCGGAGACAGGGTGGTGCACCTGGATCGACCGGCCGCCCGGCTCCCGGATATTCCACCTCTCGCTCAGGATATCGATCTCCAGGCAGGAGGCACCCGACGTATGGAAGCAGATCCGGGAGCAGCATGATGCTGCCGTGATGATCCGGGAGCAGGCTGATGCCACTGGAATGATCCGCGACCAGGAGAAGAGAACGGGATTCCACGCAGCCGGGTGCGATGCTCCACTCACGCTCTTCCGCATCGCGGTACTGCGGCGGGGTACCCTCTGGAGAGAGTTCGACCTTGCCCAGGAGGTATGGCTATCCCGCGCAGAGGCGTTCAACCCGGGCCTCTGGTCCACGACCCGCCGTGAGTTCCGGAAGCGGGAAGGACTGCAGCGCGTCCACCAGATGCACCGGGCGACCGCAGGAAGGTTCGTGATCTCCGACCTCCACTTCGGGCACACCAACATCATCCGCTACTGCCGCCGGCCGTTCTCATCGGTCATCGAGATGGATGCCGTGCTCCTGGACAACTGGAACTTTACCGTGCGGCAGGACGATGAGGTCATCTACCTCGGTGATCTCCGCTATGGCCGGGGTGCTCCTCCGGCCACCCATTTTCTTGAACGGCTGCACGGGGAGGTCACCTCCATCATCGGAAACCATGACGACCCTCTCCCCGGTGCAATTCCCTCCGTCATGGTAACCCATCAGGGTCTTCCCTTCCTCTGCATTCATGACCCTGGAATGGTCCCGGAGGACTATCAGGGGTGGGTGATCCACGGGCATGTCCACAACAATGACCTTGACCGCTACCCCTTCATCAACGGAGAGACAAAGACCATCAACGTGAGTGCAGAGCTCGTGAATTACACACCGGTCAGCCTCGATGAGATTACCGAGTTTATCCGGGCCATTCGGCCAGGGGAGAAGGTGGTAACCCTGAAAGAGGCGCGGGTGCGGTATGCCCCTGTCCGGTGATCGTGAATATTCGGTTCATTCCTGAAGGGAGGCGGTGAGCGTCTCCATGAAACCCGGATCTCTTCCCGGTTCATCATCATGCCGGTGACGCTTTGGTGTTCTTCACTATCATCATCAGTCCCAGGGCAAGCACGGCCAGGATCGCGCCGAACAGGAAGGTGTACGACGGGGAGTAGAGATCCCAGAGCATCCCTGCAATGTATCCTCCGGGAAGGGCGACGAGCCCGATTGCGGTATGAAAGGTCCCAAGCGCCGTTGCCTTGAGAGCGGGCGGGGCCATGTCGACGATGAAGGCCCGTTGCGCCCCGTCGATGAAGGCAAAGAAGATTCCATATGCGGCGAAGAATACCGGCAGGACTGCTGAGCCGGTCACCACCATGAGCCCGGCCGACAGGAGCCCGAACAGGATATATCCGGCCATGATGACCGGTTTTCTCCCCACCCGGTCGGAGACTATCCCGGCAGGGATGGTGAAGAACGTGTACACGCCGTAGAAGAGGACATAGAACAGCAATGCAGTACTATCCGAAGCCCCTGTCGAAAGCACCTTGAGCAGCAGGAATGCATACCCGTAGTGGCCGAATGCAAAGAGTGCGGAGGCAATGATGAACAGACGGAGGTTTTGCGGGAGCAGGCTGAGACTTATCCTCAGCGAAAACCGCGGAGCAGCCGGCTGAGCTGCAGGAGGATCCTCGCGTATCAGAAATATTACCAGAACAGCAATGATCCCGGGGATAAATGCAATCAGGAAGACATTGCGGAAGCCGTAAACCGGCAGGAGCAGGAAGGCGAGCACGGCACCACCCATGGAGCCGATCCCGTCCATGGCCCTGTTGAACCCGAATGCCCTGCCCCTCACGATCGCGTCGCTCGATTCTGCCACAATGGCGTCACGGGGGGCAGTCCGCAACCCCTTGCCGACCCGTTCGATGACCCGGAGCGCCAGCACCGTGGGCCAGACGTATGCGAAAGCAAACAGGGGTTTTACCAGTGATGAAAGCCCGTAACCGAGGAGGACAAAGGGTTTTCTCCTCCGGATGCGGTCCGAGATGTACCCTGACAGTACCTTCAGGAATGAGGCGGTCGTCTCTGCGGCTCCCTCCACCAGGCCGACAACGAACGCCCCGGCAGCGAGTACCGACGTGAGATACAGCGGTATCAGGGGAAATACCATCTGGCTGCTCAAATCGGTGCAGAGGCTCACAATACCCAGTATCAGGATATTCGTGCCGATTCCCCTGAAAAAACGATTGTTCATTGCACATCACATCGGATCGCTCTCACTCTACACCAACGGGAAGGCTCTAAAAAATTATTATCTGCGGGTGATCCCGGCTGGAACTACCTGGGTGCGGTTATCCCTCCCCCTTCTGCGAAAGGGCCCGCTGCGGGCAGATCTCGATACAGCGGCCGCAGAGGACACAGCGCTCACCGTTGACAACGAGTTTCCAGTTCTCATCGAAGGAGAAGACCTCCTGTGGGCAGATGCTGATGCAGGCCCCGCAGTCAACGCAGCGGTTCTCATCAAGCGAGATAACATCCTCAAGCACGCGTACCGAAGCCCCAAGCTCGGAGAGCCGCTCTTTTACCACGCTGCAGGTTTCATCAGGGATATCGATGAGTGCCTCTCCCTCGGATGAATCGATCTGCGCACGCTCAACATTGATGAGCACTCCGGTTTCCCGCACCACCTGGGCGATGATCGGTTTTTTCCCTGCCTTCCGGGAGAAGGTCACGATCAACTTCATTTGAGCCACCTACCACCGAAGAGCTTGCCGAGGTTCATGGCGGTGAGCATCCCTATGACCCTGTCTTCGCGGTCGACCACCGGGAGCGCACTGATATTATGTTTCTCAAGCTTCCTGACTGCGATATCCACCGGCTCTTCCATGGTCGTGGTAATCACCCGTTTCTTCATGATGTCCCTGACCCTGGTAGCCTTGCCAGGGTTGACCACCGCTTTCGAGATATCATAGGTGGTCACGATTCCTACCAGTTTGCCGGATTCATCGATCACCGGGAGGTGGTTGGTCTCTCCCTTCAGGAGCTTCTGCGCAGCGGAGCGTATCTCCTCGTCCTGTCCGATTGAGATTACCTTCCGGTCCATGATATCGAGAACCCGCGGACCCTGGACCGTCTCCCGCAGAGGGTGGGCGCTCCTGGTGGTATCGATCCTGCGGGTCGGCAGGGCGAGTTCGATCTTCCCTTCCCCGACCCAGGTCTTCAGGGTCAGCGCAATCTCGCGGGCACGGCGGTAACTGGAGAGTGAGGAGGTCCGGACTTCCTCGCCGTGCAGCTCGACTGCCCCGCTCTTGAGCTCCGCGTAGCTGACCTTCCGGAGGGCGGGCCGTGACCGGGAAGGAATTCCGTAATCGATGATATCCACCAGGATATCCTCGTCCCGCACTGCAGTGGAGCGTACCGTCTCCGTGTCGAGAACCGGGATGGGGATGCCGAGACCCACATAGAGGGTGACCCCGTACCCGGTCATGGTGGCCGCCCGGAGGTAGTCGGGAGACATCTCCTTCATGTCAGCGGTCACCATCAGGGTACCGAATCCTCCGGCAGGAGAGTGCTGGGTCCCCTCCCCGATCACCATGCCCGGAGCCCCGCAGAGGAAGGCGGGCACCCCGCTCCCGATCAGGCGGAACGATGGATCGTTCATGATCGGGTTGAGGAGTCCTGACCCCGAATAGGTGATGTTCCCGCAGTTCGGGAGGAGCATTCCCATGTAGGTGTAGAGGGCCCGGTCCGTTGAATTCGCGGCCGCATTGTAGCGCTGGTACCCGTTCCGGGGGTTCACCATGATAGCCTGGTTCAGGTTCTCGAGCAGCAGTTCGGTGGTGATGTTCCTCCGGGGGTAGCAGTCGGTTCCGGTCGAGAGGGCCCGGAGCTCCACAGCTTTGCCCGATACGAAATCCTCCATGACATGGGCGCCCCCATACCGCGCCTCCCGCGTGGTCGATTTCTGGGTGGCGCCGATATAGGCGTCGACCGAAGCAATTCCCCCGTAGGCCTCGACGTCGTTCAGCCAGACCCGCTCCATCTTGATGGGCGGATCGGCATGCCCGAAGTTCAGGAACGCACCGGAGGAGCACATGGCCCCGAAGGTTCCGGTGGTGACAACATCAACTTCGTGGAGCGCCCCCTCCTCGCCCAGTTCATCGACGATAAGGGGCATCTCCTCAGCCGTGACCACCCGCGCATTTCCGTCTCTGATCCGCTCCCTGATCAGATCGATGGTCTTCTCCATAGCACTGATCTTCTCTTCTCTGAATATTTAATGATGTGGTATATTACCCATAGTAATTACTTACTTTTAAACCCCGGGCAACCGATAGCTTCACATGGATATCGGGGATGTCATACGGGACCTCGAGCAGATCGCACCTCCAGACCAGGCCGAGGAGATGGACGCGGGGAGGATCGGCCTCATCATCGAGGGGAGGCGGGATGTCCGGCAGGTGACCTGCGCCCTGGACGTCACGCTCCCCGTGGTCAGGGCCGCAGCAGCGATTGACGCCGGTCTCCTGGTCGTGCACCACACACCGCTCTGGACCCCGGTTACCGCGATTTCCGGTCCGTTCGCCGCCCTCCTGCGGGAGATCCTCTCCGCGGACCTGAACGTGTACGTGATGCATACCAATTTCGACCATGCGAAAGGCGGGATCAACGATGCCCTCTCATCACTCCTCGACCTCTCCGGAACCGACCGGATGAGCCTCGGCATCTGCGGTGACTGCCCCCTCACGCTCCCCGAGATCACCCGGCGGCTCGCAGCACCGCTCATCACCTGGGGTCATCCGTCCCTCCCCTGCAGGCTCGGGGTTGTCGGGGGGAGCGGGTTTGACCCCTCCCTCATCGAAGAGGCCGCCGCTCTCGGTGCAGAAGCCTTCCTCTCCGCAGACCTGAAGCATGCACAAGCCCGGGCGTCTCCCCTCCCGCTTCTCCAGAGCACCCACTATGCCCTCGAATCGCCGGGAATGCGGATGCTCGCCGGCCGGATGGGATGGACCTACATTGATGATCCCCCGGTCACAGCGGTATGGACGTAAGCGAACTCTTCACCCGGCTTGAGGACGAACGGCAGCTCACCCCCGACCTTCGCGGAGAGATCATCCGCATCTTCGGGGACCGGGGTCGAAAGGCCCTGAAAGCCATCGACGAGCACCGGATCAAGAAGTACCGGGACTTCTTCGTTGTTGTCGGCACCTCGGATGAGTACATCGTCGAGGATGAGTTCTGCACCTGTCCGGACGCCCTGTACCGGAGAGGCAGCTGCTGGCACGTGCTAGCGGTCCGGATCGCCTCCCTCACCGGGGACTACGAGAAGTACGATCTCTGGTACCAGGACAACTGGAACGCCGGTTCTCCGGCTGACAAACAATATTTATCGTAGCAAATCCAAATTTACTGATATCACGTGGTTTTCTATGCTCGAGGAAGAATACCAGCTCGAATACTTTACTACCCAAGGGCTGACCCGTAAGATCTGCAGGAAATGCGGAGCGGCATTCTGGACGAGGAATCCGGACCAGGAGATCTGCGGTGACGCGCCCTGTGAGACCTATAATTTCATCGGCAACCCTGTCTTCCGGCAGCATTCCGTTGACGAGATGCGGGAGGCATTCCTCTCTTTCTTCGAGAAGAACAACCACACCCGGATCGAACGCTACCCGGTTGCCGCCCGGTGGAGAGACGATATCTACCTGACCATCGCCTCCATCGCCGACTTTCAGCCCTGGGTGACAAGTGGCGTCGTGCCCCCACCGGCAAACCCACTCACCATCTCCCAGCCCTGCATCAGGTTGAACGATCTGGACTCCGTGGGCAGGTCAGGCCGGCACCTGACGCTTTTTGAGATGATGGCCCACCATGCCTTCAACTCGGACTTCGAGGAGGTCTACTGGAAGGAGCGGACCCTGGAGCTCTGTGAGCAGTTTCTCACCTCCATCGGAGGGGACCTGGAGCAGGTCACCTATAAGGAACACCCCTGGATCGGCGGGGGTAATGCCGGGCCGAGCCTTGAAGTGCTCATCGGCGGGCTCGAGGTCGCAACCCTGGTCTTCATGAACCTCGGGCGGCAGAAGACGGATAAGCCCCCGGTCGATCTCAACGGCGAGCTCTACTACCCCATGAAGAACTGGATCGTGGATACCGGCTACGGTCTGGAACGCTTCGTATGGGCCTCACGGGGTTCCCCGACTATCTACGATGCCGTATTCCCGGAGATGGTCAGCAGGGTGATGGAATCGGCGGGGCTCCAGCACTTCCTCGACAACCACGAGTATACCAAGATCCTCTCCCTGAACGCCAAGTTCGCCGGCGTGATGGATATTTCCGGTACCAACCTCTTCCAGCTGCGGAAGAAGGTGGCGACCGCGATCGACGTGCCCATCGAGAAGCTCGACAAGATGATCACCCCCATCGAGAAGATCTATGCCATCGTGGATCATACCCGGTGCCTGGCTTACATGCTGGGAGACTGTATCGTCCCCTCGAATGTCCGGGAGGGCTACCTCGCCCGGCTGGTCACAAGGCGGACACTCCGGATGATGAACGACATCGGGTGCACCGATAACCTTGCCGACCTGATCGAGCAGCAGATGCGGATCGTGGGCACCCGATCGTTTGAACAGGATGTCCTCATCGTTCGGGAGATCGTCGAACGGGAAGTTGAGAAGTATCAGACAACCCTCTCCCGGGGGACAAAGATCGTCCAGAAAGTGGCAAAGGCCTATAAGAACAAGCGGGAGCGGGTTCCGCTCAAGGAGATCATCACCCTGTACGATTCGCACGGCATCCCACCCGAGATCACCCGGGATGTCGCCATCGCTGAGGGAGCGGTCATTGAGCTCCCTGACAACTTCTACTCCCTGATCGCCGATATGCATTCCCAGTCCGGTGAAGAGGAGGAACAGGACCCGTTTGCCCGGTTCCGGGACCGGATCAGCGGGCTGCCGCAGACCCGGAAACTCTTCTATGAGCAACCCTGCGACATGGAGTTCGATGCCATGGTGCTCGATTACTTCGAGGGATTTGCGGTGCTCGACCAGACCCTGTTCTACCCCGAAGGCGGCGGCCAGCCCGCTGATACCGGCATGCTGATCAGCGCTGAGAGCATGGTGCGGGTGGATGATGTCCAGAAGATCGGGGATGTCATCGTGCACCACACCTCAGGCGGCGTGCTCCGCAGAGGTGACCGGGTGAAGGGTATCGTCGACGAAGAGCGTCGCTGGTCCCTCATGCGTCACCATACTGCGACCCACCTCCTCCTCCGCGCAGCAAAGGAGGTGCTCGGGGCGCACATCCACCAGGCCGGTGCCCAGAAAGGGGTGGAGAGTGCACGGCTCGATATCCGGCACTTCAAACATATCACCCCCGATGAACTGCGCCGGATCGAGATCGCCGCCAACCGTATGGTGATGAGCGACCAGCCTGTGGATATCCGGCACGAAGAGCGGACCAGGGCCGAACAGCTGTACGGGTTTGCCCTGTACCAGGGAGGGGTTCCCCCGGGCAGGGAGATCCGGATCGTCTCGGTGGCAGGGGATATCGAGGCCTGTGCGGGAACCCACTGCCGGGGAACCGGTGAGATCGGGATGATCAAGATCATCCGGGTCGAGCACATCCAGGACGGGATCGAGCGGCTGGAGTTTGCGGCCGGTATGGCGGCTGTGGAGTACGTTCAGCAGCTGGAAAAGACCATCAGTGATTCATCGGCGGTGCTCTCCGTCCAGCAGGAGAATCTCCCCTCCACCGTCCAGCGGTTCTTTTCCGAATGGAAAGACCAGAAGAAGGAGATAGAGCGCATGTCCCAGCGCCTGGTCGAGATGGAGATCGAGACCCTCACACCCGAGATAGTGCAGGGAGTACCTGTGGTAATCCGCAGGATCGATCTCGCTGCGCGGGATCTCGCCTCCATCGCGTCACGAGTGTCTGACCAGGGGGGCGTCGCTCTGTTCGCCAGCGGTCTCGACCGGGCCCAGGTGGTGCTGATGTCAGGGACCGACCGGGTGAATGCCGGCGAGATCATCGGGCAGGTCTGCGTTCTCCTCGGCGGGAAAGGCGGGGGTTCCCGGACCCTGGCCCAGGGCGGCGGCCCCGCCATCGATAAGATCGATCTTGCGCTCAAGGTCGGGAAAGAACGGATACTCTCGGCGCTGCATGACTGAAGATGTGATTGTACTCCAGCCCGGCGACGAACGGGCACAGAAGATCGGCAAGGCGATCGCCAGCCAGACCGCAAATGATATCCTCCATATCCTCGCCGAGGGACAGAAGACTGCATCCGACCTGACCGGGTTCCTCAACATCCCCATGGGGACCCTCAAGTACCACATCGACAACCTGCTCGAGGCAGGGCTCGTGGAGGTCGCCGAGACGCGGTACAGCGTCAAGGGACGGGAGGTGAAGGTCTACCGGCTGAAAGACCAGCTGGTCATCGTTGCTCCGAAGATGACCAACATCCGTTCCATCCTCCTGAAGTACGCCTCGCTCTTCGCCATTGTCATTGTGGCCTCGATGGCGATGCTGGCCATCCTCCCGCTGTTCCAGGCAACCGGTTGCCGGCGTGCAGACCGTTGCCCCGGTACTGGCCTTTTTCATGGGCGGATGCATGGTCATTCTTCTGCTCTTCCTGTACGAGGCCTACAAGTGGCAGCTGAATAAGTATTAACATCACGGGAGATAGTGGCTGGCGTCCTCCCTGAATCGAGAGGCCGGTTATTTTCCCAAGTTTTTTTATATTCCCGGAACTGGCAGTTACCATCGCCAGATCCGGTCTCCTTTGGGAGCGGTCTTGTAAACCTGTCCAACCGGCGTTCGTCCGTGAACCATTGTCATTGAAAATGAACCTGAAAAAAAAATTACCGGCGTCTCCCCCCACAGATGAGGGCGGCACCGACAAGTCCCGCTGCCAAGGCGGCGAGCGGGAAGGGGATGGCAGAGGGGCTCGTCTGGAGTGGTTCTTCCATTGCGGTCTCTGTCCCGACCGGGACGGAT
>JAAEES010000130.1 GCA_013415575.1 Methanomicrobiales archaeon
AAGTGGAGGGCCGGCCGGCTCCAGTCATACCTCGCCTACATTATCGCCGGTTTTACCGGCTGCCTGCTGGTGATGGTCTACCTGCAGGAGTACGTCCCGCTGGTGCCCCTCTTCGGGGTAGTGGTGGCCGTGCTCCTGAAGGCCATCGTCAGGGAGCGTGAGGACGCCCTGCTGATCGAGGCACTGGGCATCGCCATGACCATGTACCTGATCTATGACCTGAACTACCAGGCGGACATGATGCTCATCGCTGCAGCGGTCATCGTGGCCTTCGGCTTCGGCTACTTTTCCTACCGTACCAGGACTGCAGACGTGAGCGGGCTCTTCTCCGGAGCCCTGGTAGGGATCATACTGATCGTCTTTGCCGACATCCGGTGGTTCCTGGTCATGCTCGCCTTCTTTATCATGGGCTCGGTGAGCACCCGGTACCGCTATTCAGAGAAAGAGCGGATGGGGGTCGAGCAGGCAAAGGGAGGAGCCCGGGGCTACCTGAATGTCTTCTCGAACGGGATCGTCTCCGCAGCCGCCGCGGTGCTCTGGGGAGTGTCCGGAAACCCCCTGTTTGCAGCGCTCTTCATCGGCAGTGTGGCAACCGCAGCGGCAGACACCCTGGCGAGCGAGATCGGCGTCACCGGTGGGGAACCGTACCTGATCACCACGTTCTCGCGGGTCCCGGCCGGCACCAACGGCGGCGTAACCATACTCGGTGAAACGGTGGCGTTCCTCGGAGCCCTCCTCATATCCATCTTTTCCTACCTCATCGGGGTGATTCCTCTCCCCTACATCGTTGCCGGGACCATTGCCGGCTTCGTAGGGACCAATATCGACAGCCTGATCGGGGCGGCGATCGAGAACCGGGGCGTCTTTGGAAACGCCGGGACAAACTTTGTGGCCACGGCGGGAGGGGGGCTCTGCGCCCTGCTCCTGGTCCTCCCGCTTGGAAGTTAGTATTTGAACCAGCGTCCTTTCTCGTCGAACTCTCCCTGGACGGGGACCTCCGCAGCCGGCACCCCGGCATAATCCCGGAAGAAACAGGCTTTGAAGCTGTAGATAACGGAGATGACCACGGTGACCCCGATGAATGCGAAGAGTGCACTCACCAGGATGCCGTCAGCGCCGAGGAGTGCATTGAACTGGTCGAAGGAAAACGACTGAATCTCCGCCGCACCCATCGCTGCCAGGGGCTCGAGCCGGTCATAGAGCGATGCAGTCCAGGCCAGCAGGATTGCCACGAGGACGATAAAACCTATGGCAAGGGAGATGAGGTAGAAAACCAGGCAGGCCCGGGTCTGCTGCAGGACAAACTCCACGCTCCTCCGGACCGAATCAAAGACCTTCCGCTCTTCGATGACCGCCGCGGCATCGTAGAAAAAGGTGAAGAAGAGCACGGTGAAACTGACCGCTACCAGCATAAATGCCAGGGCAGTTTCAGCGAGCCCGAGGATGGTCAACGGGAGGAGCAGCAGGAACATGGTGAGGAGCAGCCCGAAGAAGATGACCAGGGAGGGGAGGAGCACCCTGAAATAGCCGGCAATACCCCCGGTAAAGAAGGATGAGAACGAGTTTTCCCCGGTCTTCACCTGGTGCATCAGCCCGGCAACAAAGAACGGGAATACCACCATCTCGAGGATCCAGAGCCGCTCGGCGATAAAGGCACCGGAGGAGAACTGAAGGAGGATGAAGGACGCGGAGAATAGACCGCTCGCTATACCCGGGAGCCAGAGAGAAGGGATGCGGAGCATACCCAGGGCGGAACGAAGTGATGCTGTGACCATGTTACCTGACCCGTGGCATGGCCACGATCTCCCGCACCTGCAGGTCGAAGAAGGAGGCGGTATGGGCCGGGCGGATCACACAGACGGTATCGGCACCGCTGTAGGTTCCGCCCACGGCGATAACCTCTTCATCGATCCCGACTGCTCCCTGGTCGGCAGCGATCAGGACACACTCTACGGCAACCTTCAGGCCCACGGCGACAACCCTGCGGAGGGCTTCAGCCACGGCCTCGGTCCGGGATCCCCCACCCACTTTCGGCGAACGGGAGAATGAACGCTCCAGCCCTGAGAGTGCGTGGGTCCCGGTGACGATCAGCACCCCGGCATCGCAGAGTTTCTCGGCGGTTTCGGGTTCAAACTCCCACACTCCTGGTTTCGAGAAGCCGACCACGTGGGTGACCACGATGAGATCGATGCCGGTTCCCTTCATTGCTTCATGAAATACCAGTGCCGTCTCACCCGAGGTGCTTGCCACGACAATCTTTAAGAGGCCGAGTTCCCGGGCACGCTCGACTGCAAACCGGGCGCAGTCGGCCGTGTTCTCCGCACCGGGAGCATCGAAATAGTACGTATTCCGGGCGACAAATGACATAATAACAATTTAATTAGGTAGCATCACTTAAAGGGAATTGCTATGATTACTCTGGCCCTCGCGGGGAAGCCGAATTGCGGGAAATCAACCTTTTTCCGGGCAGCAACCATGGCCCCTGCAGAGATTGCAAACTACCCCTTCACCACGATCGATGCCAACTTCGGGGTGGCCTACCTGCGGGCAGCCTGTCCCTGCAAGAGCCTCTCGCTCCCCTGTGAGAGCTGCTCTGACGGGGTCAGGTTCGTCCCCATCAACCTCGTGGATGTGGCCGGTCTTGTCCCGGACGCCCACAAAGGGCGGGGCCTCGGCAACCAGTTCCTGGATAACCTCAGGCAGGCCGATGCCATCCTCCACATCCTCGATGCCAGTGGTTCAACCGACAGCGAAGGTAATCCTGTCGATATCGGGAGTCATGATCCCCGGGATGATATCGTGTTCCTGGAGTACGAGATGGCGATGTGGGTATATGGAATCGTGGACAAACACTGGGCAAAACTGCTTCGGCAGGCGCAGTCCAAGACCTCCGCTATCCACCGCGCTCTCTCTGAGGTCCTGACCGGGCTGAGGATCTCTCCCGAGGATGTGCGGGACGCCGAAGTCGCGGCCGGAATCGACCTCGCCCATGCCGATGCCGACGGCCTGCAGGCATTCTGCCGGGAAATTGTACGCATCAGCAAACCCATGGTTGCAGTAGGAAACAAGATCGACCAGGCCCCGGAAATGATGATCGATCTCCTGAAAGGGAGCCGGTTCATCTTTTCCACGGCCGCCGGCGAGCTGGCGCTCCGGAACGCGGCAGCGGCGCACCTCATCCGCTACCTGCCCGGTGACCGAACCTTCACCCTCCTGGATGAGAAATCCCTCTCCCCCCAGCAGAAAGCGGGCCTGGCCAGGATTGCCGAGGTCATGGACATGTTTGGAGGGACCGGCGTCCAGCAGGCCATCGATTACACCATCCGTGAAGTGCTCGGGCTGATTGTGGTATACCCGGTGGAAGATGAGCACAAGTTCACCGACAGCAAAGGACGGATACTCCCCGATGCCTTCCTGATGAAGCGGGGATCGACCCCCCGCGACCTTGCTTTCATGGTTCATACTGATATCGGGAAAGGGTTCCTCTACGCTGTTGATGCCAGGACTTCAATGCGGATCAAGGATACCCACGAACTCCAGGACGGGGATGTTATCAGGATCGTGAGTACCGCGAAATAACCTTTTTTCCCTGATCGGGGGATTTTCACCGGCTTTTTACCGATAATTTTATATACTCATATTGATTACCTTGTGATATCATGGGTGGAGAGGTCTTTCAGGCCCAGATAATCAGGAATTTCTTTGAAACCATTACGGGAACGGACCGGAACCTGACCCGCATCTCTATGTGCGTGATCAGCCTGGCCAAGCTCCGCATGGAGAGCCCGGAGAAGATCTCCTCCCTGGTGGACCAGATCAAGAAGAGCAAGCAGCAGCGGGAACTCTCCATAGATATCCTCGATTATATGTGCGACGCTGCCATCGAACTCGACTTAAATGTGGTCCAGACCGCGTTCGGGGTCAAGACCATCGGCGAGGCAATGCAGGAATTCAACGGTATCAGCCTGGACACGCTGTAAAGACCCGCCCCCTTCCTTTTTCCCTGAGTTTCCCCTGGTGCGTGTGCAATCATTGAGGCGAAATGAGGGAAGTGTCCCCCTCCTCAAGGGCTCATCAGCAGTGCGGGTGGCTACCGCAGCGGAACAGAGCCCTGGGAGCATGGGAATCTCAAAGCGGGGTACCGTGCCTTCAGGAACTCTCCAAAAAATGCGGAAAAGGAATGAGTGGGTCAGAACCCCATCTGTTCCTTGTAGGACGACAGGATCTGGATGACAAAGTTCTGGTGCTCATCGAGCATCTGGCCGTCATCGGGTGAGCAGAGATACGCGACCGCGTAGGCGAGCACGAGGGCGTTATCGAGGGTGAAGCTCTCGCGGTTCTCGATCTGGTCAGCGGGAATGATGATGGCCAGGTACTGCTCTTCATCGGGGCTGAAGGACAGCGCTGAATACCCTTTGACCGCTGATTGCTCAAGTTTCACTGCCCGGTCCCGGATGATGGTCAGCGCCTTCCGGACCGCTGCCACCGCACCTTCCCCGGTGAGCCTCGATGCCGCCGTATCCGCGCCCTCGATAGCATTGGGATACAGCTCGAACTTGTAGGACAGAACGGCCGATGCGATCTCGTGGGCGGTATCGCGATCGATCGATCGGAAAAAGGGAGTGATGCGGTGTATATAGTCGTACAGGTATTTCTCCATGGGATCCTCTCCCTGCTCTTTGACCGGCGGACTACTAAACCTTATGTTCAACCGGACTACGAGAATGGTCAGGCTTGCGGCAAACAGGAGCTGCAGAATGATATTCGGGGTTATCTCCATCGCGGTAAGGAAGATGATGACCGCGTACAGGGGTGCGAGAAGGGAAACGATATCCTTCCGCGGCTTTCCCCAGGCGAGGTAAGCAAGGAGGAAGGCACCGATGAGGCATCCCCAGTAGAAGAGACCGGCGTCCTCGATGTATCCGAGCTCTTCCAGCAGAATACCGACTCCGGTTCCGCCGAAAGAAAACGCCGGAACAGCGATGGAGAGCAAGAGATCCCGCCTGCTCCACGATGCAATGGCCTGAACTGTCATGCTGGATGAGGTACGCATTGGAAGAAATCGCATAAATGCTTTTCAATTCGCTCCTGCAGGCGACCATCTGTCCGTTCCGTCACTACCGTTAAAACCCCTGCGGAGAAACACTCCCGCATGAAGGTCTGCATCATGTGCGGGGGTGAGGGCACCCGGCTCCGCCCCCTCACCTTTGAGCGGCCGAAACCCTGTATCCCAATCGTGAACCGGCCATCCATCCAGCACCTCGTCTCACACCTCTCCGACCTCGGGTTCACCGATGTCGTGATCACACTCGGCTACCTGGGA
The DNA here is from genome assembly GCA_013415575.1 of Methanomicrobiales archaeon. Taxonomy (GTDB): domain Archaea; phylum Halobacteriota; class Methanomicrobia; order Methanomicrobiales; family Methanospirillaceae; genus UBA9949. The sequence continues at coordinate 5,324 of JAAEES010000130.1, forward strand.
GGGGCCATCGACGAGGCGCTCGGTGACGGATCCCTCTTCGGGGTGGATATCACCTATGTCCACGAAGAGACCAAGCTCGGTACCGCCGGGAGCGTCATGAACGCCCGTGAATACCTCGATGGCCAGGACGTCCTGGTGGTCGGCGGGGATCACGTGACCGATATCAACCTGCTCGAAATGTTCCGTGAACACCGCCGAGAGAAGCCGATAGTCTCGATCGGCCTGATCAGTATCGACGATCCTTCCGAGTAC
>JAAEES010000131.1 GCA_013415575.1 Methanomicrobiales archaeon
ATAACAATCTCCTTTCCGCAGCGGACGGCGGTCATATTCCTCCCGACCTCATCATATCCGCCAACGGCAATTATCTCAATATCCATTATTTTCCTCCATTGATTGCAGCATCTGGCGGGTCGTTCCGGTTATATACGGCTGCCTCTCATTCAGCGCCTTCAGATTCCTGGCCCCGGAAAGGAACATCGCAATCCGTAGTTCTTCCACAAATGCTGCAATGATTGCTGATACGTCATCTTCTCCCTGCATTGCAGGGGCCAGGAACGGCAGGGCGACCCCGCAGAGGTCGGCCCCGAGACACACGGCCTTGGCCATGTCAAGACCGTTCCTGATTCCTCCGGTGGCAATCACCGGGCCCCCCGTTCCGGCAACCTCGCAGAGGCTGACCACGGTGGGAATACCCCAGTCCTCAAAGAGCAGGGAGAGCGGGGTCCTCCCCTCCCCCTGCGGACTGTTCGTGTTCGCTCTGCGGAGCCCTTCAACCGCCGCCCAGTTGGTGCCGCCCCATCCGCCGATGTCGATGGCACTGGCGCCGGCTGCCCAGCAGACCCGTGCTGTCGCCGCAGAGATCCCGCTCCCGGTCTCTTTCACGATGACCGGTATGCGGGACTCCCTGCAGAGCTCCTCGATTGCCGGGAGGCATCCCCGTGCATCGTGGTCTCCTTCCGGCTGGAGGGCTTCCTGCAGGAAGTTGAGGTGCACGGCGATGGCATCGGCATCGATCATCTCCACGGCACGGTTGGCCCATTCCAGGCCGTAATCACGGAGCTGGACCGCCCCGATATTCGCCGCGATGAATGCCCGCGGGGCTGCCTCACGGACCACTGAGTAGGTGTCTGCGAGGTCCGGCTTCTCGAGTGCTGCCCGCTGGGAACCGACCCCGATCCCGATACCGGCGAACTCTGCCGCCCGGGCCAGCCGCCGGTTCACCTCTGTTGTCTCTGGGTGTCCCCCGGTCATCGCGGCAATGAAGAGGGGGGCGGCGAAGCTGTGGCCGAGAAACTCGATTCTGGTATCGATGAACTCCAGATCACACTCGGGCAGGGCATTGTGCACCAGCCGGACGTCGCCAAAACCGGGGTCCCCCCGTTCGATGTTCCGCTCAAGGCAGATGCGGAGGTGGTCGAGTTTCCTCGATGAGGTTCGTTCCCGCTGCTCCATGCTATCCACCTCTCACCACGGTTCCCCCATGCGGGCGCCCGTCAAGGAAGTCCCCGATCCGGTCTGCGTGGAAGATGGCCGAACTCGTTCCGTACCGGGCGAGGTCGAGGAGCTCCCTGACCTTGCCCTCCATCCCGCCGGTCACATCAGTGTGGCTGGAGGCCCCGATGGAGAGCGAGCCGGCAGAACCGGGCGTGATCTCGGGGATTACCCGGTCACCGTCAAGGACACCGGGCACATCGGTTGCAAGCCCGATCCTTCGTATCCCGAGCGCACGGGCCAGGTAGACCACCAGCTGGTCGCCGGAAACGATGGTAACTCCCCGTACACCGTCCATCACCACGTCCCCATGCAGGACCGGGACCATGGTCCGGACGATCATCTCCCGGATCTGGCGGGTTTCCATGGAGACCAGCCTGCCGTTCTCGGCATAGGCGGCCTGGAAGGGATGGATGCCGACCGCCTCGCACCCCTGACGGCGGAGCGATGCCACGAGCCCGGCATTCAGCCGCGATACTGCCTGGTGGGTCACCTGGACACCCTCGAGATTTCCGGGAGAGAGACCGTCGGCGAGGCCATACTTCCGGGCTTCCGGGTGGCCGCAGGACCCCGCCCCGTGGATGATGAGGAGTGCCTGGTTCTTCCGGACCGCGATCTCCCGGCTGATTTGAGCAAGGATCTCCTCCCGGATCTCCCCCTCTCGCTCCTTCCTGGTGAGGACGCTTCCTCCGAGCTTCAGCAGAACTGTTTCAGGCATCCTTCTCCTTCCTGACCCCTTCCGTATCAATGCTGGTTGAGAACGCACGGGCATCACAGGCCTCTATCGCTCCCGCCACCCTGCTCTTCAGGTGCTTCGGGCAGATGGCGATCATGCACCCGCCGCCACCGGCACCGGTCAGCTTGGCCCCATAAGCGCCCGCGGCTCGGGAAGCCAGTACCAGCCGGGAGAGCTGCGGGTGGCCGACCCCCAGGGCATCGAGGAGGGCATGGTTCATGTTCATGTACTCGCCAAGCTTGTTCGCATCGTTCAGGTGCCGCATCGCAGAGAGGCTGATCGCCCCGATGGCCTCGATGATCGGGTTGCAGATGTCCGGACTCTTCTGCCGGAAGCTGGCAACCTGCTCCACCATCCTCGCCGTGTTGTGCTGAACCAGGGAATTTCCCACCACCAGCTGGAAGTTCTGGGGCGGGAGCCTCCGCCGTTTCGTCCCGGTGATCAGGACCAGCCCGCCAAATGTGGAGACCGTGGTGTCGGTCGGGCTCGCCCTCCCTTTCTGCACTTTCTTCTCGATGGCAAAGGCCATGTCTGCAATCTCCTCCGGCCGGTGCTTCTTCCCGAACTCATCGTTGATGGCCGAGAGGGTGGCAACGGTGACCGCCGCAGACGAGCCGAGCCCGGACGAGCTCGCGAGTTGGGAGTTGACGTACACGCTCCCCCGCACACCCATCATGTCGAAGCAGCTGTCAATGTAGGGCGACTTTGCATGGTGGGCCACCCTGCTCTTCCGGACGGTCACGAAGACCCGGGGCTTGATGGCCATGGCAATGCCCGGTTTGCCGTAGACCACGGCATGTTCGCCAAACAGGAAGATCTTGCCTGGCGCACTCCACGTCGCCACCGTTACACCACCGCAATGGCTCCGTATCCCACGACCGTAGGATCACCGGTAACATCCCCGCTCGTGGCATAGCGAATCAGCTTCCCGCTCCGTGCACCCAGCGCACGGCAGATCTGGCAGACGGCGGCAATCGGTCCGACCCCGCAGGCACTGACCTTCTTTTCGGCAACCCTCCGGTAGAACTCCGGGACATCGAGGGACTCGAGAGCCCCGATGGCATAGCGGTCGTTCTCCCGCGCCTGGGCTGCGGGCACGTAGTGGGAGAAATCGCTCGAAGCGACGAACCGGACGTCATCACGGTTCGTCCGCCTTACGGACTCGAGCACCCGTTCGGCCAGGAGCCCGGCGCTCCCGTAGTCCTGGTCGCCCATCAGGATGGGAACGATCCGGGCCCGGGGAAACCGGTACTTGATGAATGGGACCTGCACCTCGAGCGAATGCTCGTCCTGGTGAGAGATCTCATCCGCCACTATATCGAGGGCGGATGCGATCTCGGGATCGTTGTCCACGATGCCGAGCGGCGTCTCCCAGGGAACCCGGGAAATACTGGTCCGGAATCCCCGGTGGCTCGGCCCGATGAGGATGAACGTGCCGGCAAATGATGCGGGTATCGCACTGTAGGCCCATGCGGCAACCTCACCCGAATAGGGATATCCGGCATGGGGCGCAACAACCCCCCGGGCATCGAGCCCGGGCTCCTTTCCACGGAAGAACTTCTCCAGCAGCTGCTCCAGATGATGGGGGTCCCTCGGATAGAACATGCCTGCCACTGCGCATGCGCGGATCTTCATCGGATCTCCCTCTCTTCCTGCTGATATTTAAAGTTCAGTCTCGAAATCCTCAATGGTCAGCGAGGTGCTGATGCCGCGGAGGCGGAGCACCTCACGGGTGAGGAGATAGTAGACCATGGAAAGGGCCTTTCTGCCCTTGTTGTTGGTGGGGATGACCAGGTCTATGTAGCTGGTCATATTGTTGGTATCGCAGAGGGCAAGTATCGGAATGCCTGCCTGGACCGCCTCGGCGATTGCCTGGGAGTCTCCGATAGGATCGGTTACCACCACGACTTCGGGTTCGAGGTATCCGTCCAGGTTCTGGTTGGTGAGTGTCCCGGGGATGAACCGCCCGGTCGCTGCCGTTCCCCCGATGGTCTCGGCAAACTTCTT
>JAAEES010000132.1 GCA_013415575.1 Methanomicrobiales archaeon
AAAGGTGATGCCAAAGTCTTTGATCAGGATGGGTACTATGCGACCCTCCTTGACCTTCACCGGAAGAAGCTGATCACTATCACTGAAGAAGCGGGCGGCTCGAATATCCGGATCCGTCTGAATTCCGCAGTATCCGATGACCCCTACGAGCAGCGGGTCCTCACCTTCCTCTCGGAAATCGCGCATGACAACATGGTAAATTCGGCTGACCTCGAAATCCTTGCCGAGAAAGCAAAGACCGACCGGACAGCGGAGCGCCGGATCCTCTCCTACCAGCGGGACCTTGCAATGGTGACCAGGAAGACCGACCCTGCTCTCGTTGCAAAGTACATCGTTGACGGAAGGGAACACCTCTTTCCCGTCCTGTTTGTCGGGATTGCATTGTGCGCCGTCTCCTTCATCCTGATCATCATAGAAACTGTGCTCTCACCGGTTCTTGTGCCGGCAGTCGTCCTCTTCGGTTCGGTAATCGTCCAGGCAGGAGTTGCCCTGGCCTTCCCGTCAACGCTGTTCGGCCACTGGAAGGGAGAACGATACCGGGAAAAGCTCGAATGGGATGCCTTTGCCCACTTCCTGTCCGATCTTGCGCTAATCCGTCAGTACTCCCCGGCAGATCTCTCGATGTGGGGTGAATGGCTGATCTTTGGAACTGCCATGGGTGTTGGTGACAAGGTGGAGAAGGCCATGAAGGAGCTTGACATCAGTATACCTGAGACCATCGTCCCTGTCACCGGCATGGGCCTCCGGGCGGCGTTCATCCCGGTGCTCTTCTTTTCGCCACCCTCGCGGGGTGGCGGCGGTGGCGGCTTCGGGGGCGGGGGCTTTGGTGGCGGTGGCGGCTTCGGGGGCGGAGGTGTCGGGGGGCGGTAACCTCCCGGCCTCCGGGAATGCCATTATGAAACGATTTATCCCATCAGACTGTGCAGGTTGAGGGTAGTCAGAGCATGCGGTACACGGAAGGGAGTGTGGGCAGGGTTTTCTACGTGCGGGTGGACCACGGTGAAGACCTGCTCGAGACGTTACAAAACTTTGTCGCGGAGAAGGGGATCCACTCAGGTTTCATCCAGTTTCTTGGGGCAGTGGAAGAGGGCAGGATCGTCACCGGGCCACACCAGCCGGTTCTCCCGCCAGAACCTTTCATGGTATCATATAAAGGCGGATGGGAAGTGGTGGGAATCGCAACCATCACCCCGGGGGCGGATCGTCCCCACCTCCATTACCATGCATCGGCCGGCAGGGGGCGGGAAACCCTCACCGGCTGTCTTCGCGAAAAGGCGTTGACGTATATCATTGTTGAAGCGGTGGTACTGGAGATTCTTGGAACAAGGATCCAGCGCCTGTTCGATCCCAGGACCGGCCTCGATCTACCGCTCCCGGAACCTCTCGACAGATCTTCGAGAGATCAATGACGCTCCCACAGCCTGAATTCTTACCGGTTTCGAGACGGGAAGGCCGGAACCTCGGAATCGGGACCTTTGACATCATCATCGTATCAGGTGATGCCTACGTGGATCATCCCTCGTTTGCCGCCGGGCTCCTCGGAAGAGTTCTCTGGGAGGAGGGGTACACGGTCGGCATCATCCCCCAGCCGGACTGGAAGAATCCGGAGGATTTCCGGACACTCGGTACACCCCGCCTCTTCTTTGCCGTCTCGTCCGGAAATGTCGATTCGATGGTGAACCACTACACCCCGCAGAAGAAGCCACGATCAACAGATGCCTATTCACCGGGGGGAAAACGGCGGAGACCGGACCGGGCAACCCTGGTCTATACCGACCTCCTGCATGCCTTCTTCCCCGGTACACCGATCATCATCGGGGGAATCGAGGCCAGTTTGCGGCGTTTTGCCCATTATGACTACTGGTCTGACCGGGTACGCCAGTCAATCCTTGCCGATGCACCGGCTGATATGCTCGTATACGGGATGGGGGAGCGTCCCCTGGGAGCAATCGCGGCACGACTTTCCCGGGGGGACCCCCTCGGGGAGATTACTGATGTGCGCGGCACGGTTATCCGGAAACCGGTCCATAACTCCCTGGCGAAGGAAGATGCGGTCACCCTCCCCAGCTTCAATGAAGTATCCCTGAGCAGGGAGGCCTATGCCCGTGCCTTCTCCCGTATCTCTTCAGAACAGGACCCGTTCAGGGGAAGGCCGCTGGTTCAGCCCCACCCAAAATCAACCATCATCCAGAACCCCCCGGCGTTACCGCTCAGTACCGAAGAACTCGATCGTATCTATGAATTACCATACCGCAGGAGGGCACATCCCTCGTACCGGGAACCGGTTCCCGCTCTTGAGCCGGTCCGTTTCTCGGTGGTGAGCCACCGGGGCTGCTTTGGGAACTGCGCATTCTGTGCACTCTCGCTTCACCAGGGCTGCATCATCCGGAGCCGGAGCATCCCGTCAATCGTCCGTGAAGTTACCCGGATGACCCGGATGCCGGAGTGGAAAGGGATCGTGCAGGATATCGGCGGGCCAACCGCCAATATGTACGGCATGACCTGCCGGCGGTGGGGGGAACACGGGACCTGCCCTGACCGTTCCTGCAGTCCGGACTGCCCCGGACTGGATTGGAATTCGGGAGCCTACCTGAAACTTCTCCGGGCGGTCAGGGAGATTCCCGGGGTGAAGAAGGTATTAGTCGGATCAGGAATCCGCTACGATCTGATCGCACAGGATGACACAGGATTCCTGGAGGAGTTCTGTACGAACCATGTCTCCGGGCATCTCAAGGTCGCCCCCGAGCATGTCACCCGCAGGGTGACGGAACTTATGCACAAGCCTCCCTGTGAGGTGTTCGAAACATTCAGGAAGCAATTCGAGCAGCTGCAGGCCGGGAAAAAGAAGCGCCAGTATCTCCTGCCCTACCTCATGTCCGGCCACCCGGGCTGCACCATCGGGGATATGGTTGAGCTGGCCGAATATATCCGGGATACCGGGCTCTATACCGAGCAGGTTCAGGACTTCACCCCGACGCCCATGACCGCCTCAACCTGCATGTTCTATACGGGCCTTGATCCGGCAACCGGTGAACCGGTCCATGTACCGAAAGGTCGGGAAAAGAGAATCCAGCGGGCACTGCTCCAGTACCGGGATGAGAAGAATCGGGAACTGGTCGCGGAGGGATTGCGTCAGACAGGGAGGGAGGACCTCATCGGGAATACGTGGGCGTGCCTCATCCGGCCAGCGAAGAGGGGAGGAGAGAAGGACGGCAAACAGCAGGGAAGAAATAAGTCCTCAATCTAGTCTGTTTTATCTATTTCCATGCCCTTGCTCTCGCAGGGGATGCATTTGGCCATCTTCTCATCAAAGATCCGGTAAGCATTGGCCAGGACGGACGAATTGGAAATCATCCCCGCAAGCAGGATCACCTCGAGAATCTCTTCCCGGGTTGCCCCTTTCTTCGCAGCGGCCTGCATGTGGTAGCTCGTGCAGTGCTGGCACTTGAGGGCAGCTCCCACCGCCATGCTGATGAGTTCGACATACTTGGGCTCCATCGCGCTGGTCCTGGTGACTGTCCCTTTATAAAGGAGATGGGAGATCAGGACCTCTGGCCGCTCTGCCATCCGCTTGAAGATCAGAGGTGCCCGCCCGTATTCGACCTCGATGCTCTGCATCCATTCTTTCGCGGTCTGTTCCCCGCCCTGCTCACTGATATGCCGGAGGTTCTGTTCAAAATCGGACAGATCGGACATAGTATTCATAGCTATCGTTCCTGTGCCATATGAATGAGATGGAGGAGCAGATTCCCTGTTACTTCGAAAGAATTCGCAGTTTACGGGAGTTATTTAATGAAAGGGGGCTGATATAGTATCGGTTCCAGAATTGGAACATCGAGGAATATGATGAAAGACAGAATGGGTTTTGTACAAATCCTGTCTCTCCTGATCGCGGGTGCCTTTCTCATCTCAGCGATCATGCCCGCATCGGCATCATCCGGTG
>JAAEES010000133.1 GCA_013415575.1 Methanomicrobiales archaeon
CCCCCAATCCGTACGGCTTCACGTACTGCCGGAACTAGAGCGGCAGGGGTGATGCTGCCTGTTCCGATCAGGGCTTTCCCGGGATACCGGAACGTTCCTGCTGATGTGTGCAGTATTCCCGGACCCTCCATGATCGCGGCAACTGCGGTTGCCGTGGTGGTCTTCCCCCGTGATCCGGTGATCTCCACCATGAGTGAGGGTCGGCGGTTCCCGACGATCCAGCGCACAGCCTGGTGGTGAGATACCACCGGTACGGAAAGTCCCCGGAGCAGGGGGTGCGTGGGAGTCAGATGGACGGGTGCAATCACCAGATCATACTCCCGCTGCAGGGCGGTCTCGGTGTCAATGACACTGTTCCCCCTGTACACATCAACAGTATCAACAAAATGGCCCTGTTCACGGAGGAATCCCGCGAGTTCCGTTCCCCCGTGAATTGTATCAAGAACGAGAAGCCTCATGGGGGTTAGATCGTGGAGAGCTCCCGCTCTGCATTCTTCATCATGAGGTCGGCGAGGAGCGGGTCACTGCCGATCGGGTCAGCATAAAGGAGGGGGATGGTTCTCCCGTTCAGGTTGAAGTTTCCTTTCTTCTCACCCTCTGCAAGGCCGATGATGGCGGGGATGTCCTTGAGGATATGGACGCCTTTGGCCAGGAAGAGGGGGACCACCACCAGCACATCGATGGATTCGGTTCTGAATTCGTTCATTGAGTCCTCGATGGAGGGGCTGTTCATATTCATGAAACCGCATTTGACAATAAAATCCGGATAGTTCCTGGCGATGAGGGATGCGGTTTCTTCAACGAGTTCCTTATTAAAGGGGAGTTTGCTCCCATGACCGACGAGTAAGATGCCCTTCTTGCTCATATAGTATTATGTATTACGGGAGAAGGTAAAACGGTTACCAAATTTTCCGCCGAAACTCTTCATTATTGTGTTCTGCGAAGGTAGAGAGAAGAGAAGGTTCAGCTCTTGTACCGTCTATATCGCAATCCCGGGCATTCCAACTCTTTATATGCCCTGACATTGAGTAATATCAGCAATTCCGTGTAAGTCCGGATAGCAGATACGAGTGAAATATGAATAACGCAGAGCATTTTCGGCGGTTCGGCATAATACTGAACAACAGGGCAGTCCGGACTCCTGTGGCAATCGCCTCAATGGCAGGCTGGGTGGATGCCGAGTACGTTGCGGCCCGGAGGGCACATGTCGGTGCTGCATTCATCGGCGGGTATTCCATCGATGAACCAGCCATGCGGGCATCGCGGGAGATGGCCGGACAGGGGAGAAAAGAGTTTCTTGTCGACGATCCTCTGGATGAACTCGACCGCCAGATCCGGCGTATGGAAGAGATCGATGTGGTGTGTGGCATCAACCTGCGGGGTGGATCTCCAGGATCATACCGGGCTGTTGCTGAAACGTTTGGGAACCGGGTCATATACGAGATTGATGCCCACTGCCGCCAGGAGCCGATGATACGCGCAGGGTGCGGCGAATACCTGCTCCACAATCCGGAAGCTCTCATCAGAACCGTGAAAATTCTTAAAGAGGAAGGGGTTACCGTCTCGGTCAAGATCCGGACCGGCGTTCACAGCGATGACCGTGTACTTGCCACCGATCTGTGGCATGCCGGTGCTGACATTCTCCATGTTGACCTCATGGATTTTGGATACCAGAAAATCCGACAGATCCGGAACAGCTGCCCTCTCTTCCTGATCGCAAACAATTCCATCACTACGTTTGAGCGGATGAAGGAAATGTTCTCCCATGGTGCGGACATGGTCTCCCTCGCCCGGCGTTCAGATGAGCGGACGCTCGCCGGGCTTGATGCGGCAATCACCCGGTATGCCGATGAGCATGGATGGTATAACGCACCGAAACAACTCTGCCGGGGGGGAGATCTTCGCGCCCTTGCATTCTGCTGCATGCCGGTCAAGAACTGTCCCCTCATTCCCACCCTGGACAAGGTGGATATGACCCGCGAAGAGTACATGGCCCTCAAGATGGATGCGGTGAAAGATACACCACTCGAGGAGGGGAAGCAGACCTGCTTCGGGAGCCTGTCCTGGTGCTGCAAGGACAGCTCGCCCTGCATGTTCCGCGACCTCACGCTCCGCCAGATGGGGCTCTCGAACCCGGATTACATGCGCCTGAAACGTGAGCTTGCCGACACGCTGATGAAACGACTCTTCCGGAGCAAGGATGGTACCTGCTGAACGAGCCCAGCTCGCGATGATGCTTGAGGTCTGCGCCTTTCCGAAACCAGGCAACGTCGACCGCTGCCATGATTACGAAACGACACGGCTCGAACATTTCCTGGCCTCCACTATCTTTGCCTTTCCGGCACTTGACCGGGCCGAACGGGGTGACGGGGGAATCGGAAGCATCATACTCGATGCTGTTGAGCGAACAAACGTTCATTCCGGTGGAAATACGCATTTCGGCGCCTTCATCCTCATGGTGCCCCTGGTGATGGGAGGAGATATTCCGGGAGCGGGCCGGGTCGTCAGGGAGACCACAGTTGAGGATGCAGCCCTGTTCTATGAGGCATTCAGGAAGACGAAGGTCAGAGTCATCTCCGGAGATGAACTTGATGTCAATGATCCCCGCGCTATAGATGAGATTCGCCAACGGCAGATGACCCTCTTTGATGTCATGCTTTACTCGGCAAAGAATGACATGGTGGCACGGGAATGGATCAACGGATTCCAGCTCACACGGCGGGGAGCAGATCTCCTGAAAACGCATGGCTGCGGTCCTGACTCCATTGTGATGACCTTCCTCGACCTGCTCGCCACCGAGCCGGACACGTTCATCATCAAGAAACACGGGAAGGATACCGCGTGGGAGGTCATGCAGAAGGCACAGGATGTCAGGGAAGGGATGCGGGACCTGGTTACCTTTGACCAGGAATGCATCGATGCCGGGATCAACCCGGGGTCCATCGCAGATATTATGATTGCCTCTATCTATATCGCTCTTGGAGAAGGATGGGTCTGGGACTGCTGAGGGCCGGCATCAACGAAGTTATTGCAACGACGTATCAGAACGCTGCACCGATGGGCATCATCTGTCGTCACGGAGAGGCCCGGATGGTGGTATACCGGGAGAGCCATACCGCCGGAAGAATAGAGGATGACGGCTGGGTGGTGGCGAATTTCATCTTCGATCCGGTGATCTATGTCCTGACCGCATTCGGGGACCTTCCCCGTGATAATTTTACCGATGAGGATGCTGGCGGAATACCTGTCCAGAGGCTCACCGGAGCAGAAGCCTGGGCTGCATATTCCGCTGCTATCGAACGTATGACGGATGATGCACTGATGGTGAAACTCTCACTACTCCGGGAAGAGATCATCGCCCCGGTTATCCATCCGGTGAACCGGGGATTCAACAGCATAATCGAGGCCACGGTGCACGCAACCCGGTATGCCAGAACCGGTGACGAAACCCTGAAGCGTCTCATCCTCCACCATGCCCGTCTCGTGAAACGCTGCGGTGGTGAACGTGAGATCGAAGCCCTCAGCCTCCTCTTCGGACACCTCGGGATTCCGGAAAAGCCCTGAAAAAAGAGAGATCAGCAGACCCGGGGAACCGGATCTCCCACAGGAGGTTCGATAAACCGTTCGCCGCCTATCGCGGTTTCCATGATCACGTGGGCCCCTTTTTCAACCCGGCCGATGATTGCTGCTTCGCGACCGTAGTGATGGCTCTGCATTGCGGCGAGAACACGCGCCGCCTCTGTTTCAGGAACACCCATAATGACCTTCCCTTCATTTGCCACCTGAAGCGGATCGATGCCGAGCATTGACGATGCACTCCCGACACTCTTTCGGATTGGGATCGCTTCTTCGGTTATCCTTATGGAAACCCCGCTCTTCCTGGCCATTTCATTGATTGCGCTCGCAAATCCGCCACGGGTCGGGTCCTTCATG
>JAAEES010000134.1 GCA_013415575.1 Methanomicrobiales archaeon
GCGTACTTATTCCGCTTCTTTGCCGCGTAGGTTCCAAACAGCCTGAAGGCCAGTCGCTGGATACTGTTCATCAGGGTCAGTCCGTCGGGTAGAGGTCGGCTCGCACGGTCTCCATTATCTTCGAGGGATCGCGGTAATACTGGATCAGGATGTTGCTTACATCACGGTATTCACGGATCTTCTTGACCCGCATCCATTCGAGAACTTCCTGCCGCATTTTGAGTTCATCCCGCATCCGGGCCTCAGACCAGCCCCGTGCCTCCATGATCTCTTCGAGGACAAACGATTTTCCGGAGTAGGTGATTTCATCGGTGACCGGGTGCCACCGGAAGACCTCATTGGTGATCAGCTCGTTGGTCCTCGGGTCGAGATCGAGAATCTCTATAATCTGCTTGGTCCGCCTGATTCGCTGGCCCCCGATACGTGCCTGTACCTGGACCGAAACCAGGTTCAGCGCGGAGAGCATGTTCCGCGGGACATCGAGCGGCGAGTTTTCCAGACGATGGACGATACTGGCCACCGAATCGGCATGCATGGTCGAGTAGGTCACGTGCCCGGTGCTCATGGCCTGGAACAGGGTCAGTGCTTCCCGGCCCCTCACTTCACCCACGATCAGATACTCGGGCCTCTGCCGGAGTGCGGCACGAAGGAGTTCATACATGTCTATCTCGCCCCTGCCCCCGGTGTCAAAGGAGGTCCGGGTGACACTGGGAATCCAGTTCGGGTGCGGCAGCTTGAGCTCCCGGGTATCTTCCAGGGTAACGATCTTTGCCAGCGGCGGAATGAAGAGCGAGATGGCGTTTAACGACGTGGTCTTGCCCGAAGCCGTTCCCCCGGCGAAAATGCAGGATTTCCCACTCTCTACAGCGAGCCAGAGAAACGCGATGGACAGGGGAGAGAAGGTGGACCATTCGATGAGGTCGGTGGGGGTGATCGGTTCAGACTTGAATTTACGGATTGTGTAGGTGGATCCGTGGGCGGTCACCTCGGTCCCCAAAGTCATCTGGATCCGGGACCCGTCATGCATGGTCGAATCGAGCATCGGCTCTGCGATGGATATGTATTTTCCCGACCTCTGGGCGAGTTTGGTCACAAAGGAGTCGAGTTCCTGGGAACTCTTATAGCGGAGATTGGTCCTCATCGATTCGTACCGGGTGTGGTAGACAAAGAGGTTCACATTCACCCCATCGCATGAGATATCCTCGATGTACCGGTCGTGCATGATGGGGTCGATCATCCCGTTACCCAGGAACTCTTTGAACATATTGTAGAGGATTTTCTCCCGCTGGACAGGGGTGAGCGAGAGGCCGAAATCGGCGATGACGTCATCGGTCACCTCACGGAGGGTCAATCGTGCCTGTTCATCGGGAAGATTCTGGGTGTTCACATCGAGGCGCTCGAAGATGCGTTCCTTGATCTCCCTGAAGAGTTCATCCTCGGCCGCGGTGAGCGTGGGTTCCAGGATCTCGTACGTATTTTCATGGGTGGCATGGTCGTAGGAAATCCTGATATAGGCATATGGCTCGTTTACCGGGTAGATCTCAATCTGTTCGACCCCTGGCCGCGGCCGGAACGTGAGATCCACGAGGGGTCCGTGGACCCTCGGGTCGTAATCCGCCACTTCATGACGGATGACCGAGAGCGGGTTCAGTTTTTTCAGCAGGCCGGTCCGGGACGGCTCGGCCTCAATGGCTGTTGCCGCCTCGGTAACACTCTTGAATCCTTCTCCGGAAAGCACACTATCTTTCTGGGACGGGATGCCCCCCTTGCTCTTGAGGTCAAAGACCTGGGTGCGGGCCTTTATCTTGAGTTCGTCAACCTCAAACGTGGCGCTCTTGGGGAGAACCAGACCCGAAAGGTCGTTGATCTCATCAATGGAGATGACGGCTTCATCCCGTTCAGGTTTCTCTTCGGACCAGATACTTTTCTTTGCCGGGACAAACTGTGGAGCTGCCTGAGCCTGGCTCACCACCTCTCCTTCTTCGCTCTCGTACGATCCCTGCGCATTAAAGGCATTACCGGCAGCTTCCCCGGCCTGCTCCTCATTCCCCCCTTCCTTTCCGGGCTGCATTTCTACGGGCGCATGCGGAGGACCAACCGCCCGCTTGATCTCTTCAGAAAATTCAAATTCAAAGTCCCCGCTTTCAGCCTCATCGAGGTCTGAAATTGTCATCTGATCAGGTTTCTCCGCTTTTTTTCCGCGGGAGAACAATTTCCTGAGTGATGATTCCTTCTTCTCCTTTTCCACCATTGTTACCACCTTGCTTCTTTTCCCCTCTTTGTATTCTCTACAGCTCCATTGCCTGGAGATGCCGTATCGCGAGCCTGATCAGACCCAGGTTTGCCCCCGCCCGGGTTAGTATGCACAGAGAAAGATCTCCATAGGGAACGATAATGCATTTCTTCTCCCCGGCTTCCAGGGTAATCTGGTCGAGGACCCCCATCCGCATATCGGTAGTGATCTGCTCTCCTGCGCGGAGAAAGTCTTCGGCTATCGCTGCGACCTGCTCGAAATCGCCGCTTCCTATTGATTTGACCGGAAATCCTTCGTAGAATGCCAGAACCGCGTGGACACCGGGCTGCCGCTGGATGACCTGAAGTCTGTTGTCATCGAGGAGGTGCGATACCTCAGCTACCCGGGATTCTCGCGTCTCTACCGGTATCTGCCCTGCCATCCGGGATTTTCCGGAGTGTGTCATTTCTGTTGAGTATCAGGTATCGATATCCGGCCTTCAGAGTGCTGCAACCAGGCGTTCCTTGTTCTTTTTGAGCTCGTACCGTATCCTTCCGAGGTTCGACGAATTTTCCGCCACGATGGCAATCAGTTCGTCCCTCGAGAGCGGCGAGATGATGATCGGGCCCCGGTCAAGCTCCACGAGCATCTGGGTGAGCTCCCCCTTTCCAAGCTCCCTTCCCATGGCCTCGGATGTCCCGATCCCTGTTGACGCCATTGCCCCAAGAGCATCGATGTCCATCTTGCCGGACATGGCGCTCTCGATTACGAACCCGTCCCGACCCACCACAACTGCGGCGGAAACTCCGTCAAGGTTCAGAAATTCTCCTAAAATTTGTTTTAACATTCATGCCACCTATTGTATAAAAACATCCTCTGGATATCTGGCAATAAAAATGTTTGCCCAAAAACCGTTTGTTTCGGACCGCTCCGGGGTGGTCTGGAGATCAGTAGTATTATGAACGAATGAGAGTGTATTGACTACTGATGCAGATTCCCAGGGGGACATTCAGGGAATTGAAGAGAGGTTCGGGCCTCCATTCCCTGATCCGCGAGATGGAAGAGGCGTGCCTTTCGGGATACTGCAAGATTGTGTCGGGTGAGACCTCCATCCTGCTTGTGTTCAGCACGGGGAAGATTGTCCTTGCTGAATACGGAACGCTGACCGCTCGTGCAGCCATGGACGAGATATCCCGCGCAGGGGGGCAGCCGGTTGACGCAGTGCTCCATGACCTCTCCGATGCGCAAATCCAGCTCGCCCTCGAGTTCAATCCTTCAGCACGAGTTGGCCAGGGAGGGGAGGGGGCAGCAGGCATGCGCTCTGCTGCTCCGGCGCCCCGCCATGATCGCGCTCCCCCTCACACGGCATCTTCTTTGGCAGATTCCGGGAGGATGTCGTCCCGCAGGACGGAGCCGGGAGGATTATCCGGACACGTGTTCATGTCCGAGACCGCCGACGATGAAACGTCGCTCCTGATGCGGGACCTCGATGCCCTCGATGCTCTCGATATCCAGACCATGACCGAGAAGTTCCGGGCGAACTGCCGGCAGATGATCGAGAAGCTCGAGCTCGAACACCTCCTCGAAAAGAACACCAGGAAAGGAGAACCATGATCAACAGCGAGTCCTACCTCCTGCTGGTCCTGATCATCATCACTGCTGTCTGCCTTTTTCTCTGTATT